>JBCCMW010000187.1:0-8134 GCA_039026175.1 Pseudomonadota bacterium | reverse complement strand
GGCACCGGATCCCGGCGCGGGCGGCAGTGCCGCACCACAGGAGCGACGGCCGGGCATGGCGCCCGGTCGCAACACGGGAGGAAAACCATGAACGAGATGACCCTAGTTGTCGTAGCGCTTGGCAAACGGCGACGTATGCGTCCCACCGCCAACCAGGGTCATCTCGTTCATGGTTTTCCTCCCGTGTTGCGACCGGGCGCCATGCCCGGCCGTCGCTCCTGTGGTGCGGCACTGCCGCCCGCGCCGGGATCCGGTGCCGGGCCTGTTCCGAGCGTCGTGTTCTGCGCCGTCTCCGCGACGGTGCAGGGTGCTGGGGATACCGTGTCGCGGCGACGTGCCGCGCGCGCGGCACCGAGCACGGCGATGCCCGGTGCGGCCAGCTGCTCGGCGGTTGCGTTCTGTCGTGCCGGCCCGGCAGATCTGGCGGGCTGACCGAGGGGGATGGCGCCCTGGCCGGCGGCCGCCTGCTCGCGGCGGAGCAGCGCCAGAAGCTCGGGCTTCAGGCCTCCGCCGCTGGGCGCCGCCAAGTCGTGGAGAAGAAGAAGTCCCGCCAAGTCTTTCGTCATTACTGTATACCTCCCGGCATCGGGCGCCGGGGCTGCACGTCTCGACATGTGGCTGGGCGGGCGAGAGGATTGCCCGTGGCGGTGTCGACCGCAACAGGCACCATGGTCGCAAGATGAGATCAATGCTTGGCCGCGGCCGAGACTTTGCTTGGCCGACATTTGAGCGACGTCGATTACCAAAGCGAACAAGTTATGGTTGTGGCAACGATCGTGTCCGTTCGCCGGTCCCGGCCGGCGGCGGTCGCCGGCCTGGCCGCCCGAACCCGGCCGCCCGAACCCGGCCGCCCAAACTCCGGTCGCCCGAACCCCGGCCGCCCGAACCCGGCCGCCTACACCCGGCCGCTCGAACCCGATAGACCGCTCTCACCGGTCAGTCGGCATCCCAAGCGGTGGCCGGCGCAGAGGCCCGCGCTGCCTCGACGCTCGCGCGGGGGTCGCGCCCGCCGACGGTCCGGCCCGGCTCGGGCAGGTCGATGACACGGGGTTTGCCGGATCTTGTTGGCGGCGCCCCGGTCGTGGCGGCGGCAAGGGTCAGCCCAGGCGAAGACGAGACCCCCGCAAAGCGCGCGAGCCTCAAGGGGCCGACATCGGGGCCTCGGCCCCCTCGTCGAACGCCTCCTGCGGCGCTGCCATTTCCTGGAACGCATCGCGCACGACGCCCGATCCGGTCATCCAAGGCCTGCGTGACCGCGAGCGCGCCGTCGCCCGGATAACCCGCCACGCGCGCAGCGGCGGAGGCTGGCGCACGGCCGGGTCGGCCCGGCGGCCCAACCGAGTGTACGGCTCAAGGGAAACAAGCCCACGCTGGGGCGGCCGCGGGCGCGAGGGGTGACCGCCGCACGCGCCCGGGCGTGTGCGGCGGTCTGCGCCTCAGGCGGTGAGCAGGAGCGAGGGGTCCTCCTGCTCGACCGGAGTGGCGAGGTCGAAAAACACCGTGTCCTCGTCCCCCGGGTCCATGGCGGGCTCTGTGGTGGCCGCCTTGGTGACCGCAGGCGGCGCGTCTTGCAGTTCGTCGCCTGCGCCCAGTGGGTCGGGGCTGTCGAACTGGATGCTCTCCCCGGCAACCGCCGTGGCGATCGTGAACGTCGAGGGGACCACCACCGAGCTCAGCGACAGCGTCGGGCTCAGCATGAAGTCCGCCGTCGTGGTGGCAATGACGGCGCCGGTGGCGTCGCTGCCTTCGAACACCTCGACCGTCAGGCTCTGGCCGCCTGTCTGGGCGGCGCGGCCGTTGAAGTTGCCGCCGCCGTTCGGATCGCCGAACAACGCATAGGGCACCATGTTCTCGACCTGCGTATGACCGCCGGACCAGGACAGACGCACCGAGCCGGCATCCATCTCGGGCGCTGCCTCGATGCTGAAGGGCGCGCCGCCCAACAGCCCGATGTCCAGGATCGCCCCGTCGGTGATGGTGGCGACGCGCATGTCGGTCGCGGCGTTGACCAGGAACAGGTCGATGCCGTCGTCGGGCCCTGGGTCGGGCGGATCGACGATGGTGAAGCTGGTCTCCTCGCTCGCGAGCAGCGCGCCGCTGCCGCCTTTGCCGGCATCGACCTCGACGCTGACGGTTTGCGCGCCCGTCTGCAGCGGCATGCCGGCAAAGTCGCCACCCCCGCCCGGATCGCCGAACAACGCGTAGGGCACGATGTTCTCGATCTGCGTGTGGCCGCCGGACCAGACCAGCTTGACCGAGCCTGCGTCCATGTCGGGCGCCGCCTCGATGCTGAACGGCGCGCCGGCCAGAAGGTCGATGTCGATCTCGGCCCCGTCGTCGATCGCCACCACCCGGGCGTCGCGGTCGGCGTCGACCAGGTACAGCGACACCCCACCGTCGGGCACTGGCGGCAGGGGCTCCGGCTCGGGCTCCGGCTCCGGCTCGGGCTCCGGTTCTGGCACCGGCTCTGGTTCCGGCTCGGGCTCGGGCTCGGGCTCGGGCTCTGGGGCCGGTGGTGGCGGCGGCGGGGGCGCGACCTGCGTCTCGGTTACCGTGAACTCGACCGTCGTGGTCGCGATCAGCCCGCCCGAGGCGTTCCCGCCGGCGAACACCTCTGCCGTCACACTCTGGGTGCCCAAGGGCAGCGGCACGCCGGCGAAATCGGTGCCGGCATCGCCGAACAGCGCGTAGGGCACCACGCTCTCGACCTGGGTGACGCCCCCCGACCAGGTCAGGCGAACGCTGCCCGCCTGCCCGTCGACCGCCGCCTCGATCGAGAACGGGGCACCGTCCAGCTCGGCGATATCGATGGTGGCGCCGTCGGTCAGCGCCGTCACCCGCACGTCGTCGTCAGCGTCGATCAGGTAAAGCGTCACCTCCGGCGCAGGCTCGGGCTCGGGTTCCGGCTCGGGCGCAGGCGGCGGGGTGGGATCCGGCACGGGCTCGGGCTCGGGTTCCGGCTCGGGCGCCGGTGGCGGCGTCGGATCGGGCGCGGGTGCGCTGGCGTTCACCTTCGGTGAGGTCGGCGCGTCCTCGTCGCGGCTAAACCCGCCCTTCTGCACGTGGATCTCGTCCAGCCCCGCCTGGCGAGAGCGGCCCGAGACGTAGACGACATAGTCTCCCGGCCCATCGACCTGGAAGGTCGCGCCGTACTTCTGTTCGTGCTTGTCGTACGTCGTGCCCCAAAGCCACTTGTTCGAACCGCCCGAGAAAAACAGCTTGGTCCAGTTGTCCGGCTCCTCGCCCGCCTTGCCCGCCGTGACGAAGAAATCGTTGTTGCGGTCGTTGGGCTCGCCAGTGTTGGGCTTAATCGCACGCAGCGAGATGTGGTAGGTGCCCGCAGCGTCGGGGTCGTCGATGCGGAAGGTGTACTTCATCGGCCCGGTTTGGGGCGTGCCGCCGTTGCGGTCGTTGAAGTAGTCGGTGTTGGTGTCGAAGAGCATGACGCCGCGGCCCTTGTACCCGTCGAACTGGGTCGTCAGGCGCCAGGTGTCGTTGCCCGAGGCGTTTGGCAGCAGGAACTCGCCGTCCTCGGCCTGTACCACCAACAGACCGTCCTGCATCAGGTACACGTCGCCCTCGGGGGCGGGGGCCGGGGGCGGGGACGGCTCCGGCTCGGGTTCCGGCTGAGGCTCCGGTTCCGGCTCGGGTTCGGGTTCGGGCTCGGGCGCCGGTGGCGGCGGGGCACTGGCGTCCTCGGCCGTGGTAAAGGCGATCGTCTGGGTGGCGAGCTTGGTGCCGCCTGCGTTGGCGCCCGAGAACAGCTCGACGGTCACGCTCTGCGCCCCCAGCGGCGCGGTGATCCCGTTGTAGTCGCCGCCTGTGTCGCCGAACAGCGCATAGGGCGCCACGTTTTCGACCTGGGTGTTGCCGCCCGACCAGGTCAGCCGCACGCTGTTGACGCCGCCGATCTGCGGCACCGCCTGCATGTCGAACAGACCGCCGTTCAGCAGGCCGATGTCGATGGTCTCGCCATCCTCGACCGGCGCGCTGCGGGCCAGCGTATCGGTGCTGGCGTTGATCAGATACAGCGCCACGGCATCGTCCACCGGGGCAGGGCCGGGGTTGGGCGGCGGCGTGGGATCGGGATCGGGGTCGGGTGCGGGCAGCACGTCGCCGTTGGCCTCGACCAGGATCGCCCAGTCGGCGCCACCGTTGGATGGCGGATTGCCCAGCGACACGGTGCTGCCGCCTTCGACCGACTGCACGCTGCCCGCCTGGAACGCGCCGCCCGACCGCGGGTCGTACCATTTGACCGAGAACGTGCCGCTGTAGCCCGAGAGGTTGAGCTGGGCGCTGCCGCCATCGGGCAGGTAGATGGCATAGACCGCGCCGGGCTTGGCCATCACATGGTCGCCGCCGTTCGGCGTCAGCCCATCGGCCTCGCTCATCTCGTCGAGCGGCAGGGCCTCGAAGAAGAACCGCGCCGCGGCGGCCCATTCATAGGCGCTCTCGCGCGTGGCGAAATCCTCCATCAAGAGGTCGCCGCCCTGGCCGTTCTGGGTCTGATAGCCGAAGTACCACTCGGCGCCCGAGTTCCCCTCGGTGTAGCCGCGCCACAGCTTCTCGCGCATCTCGGTGTGGTTCTGCTGCCAGCCGGGGTCGCCCTCGGCCGCCAGGCCGACGGTGGCGTTGCCCGGCTCGTCCAGGAAGCTCACGTACGGTTTGCCCGCCGCGGCCGAGGCATCGAAGTAGCGGTCGTAGTCCGGGCTGCCGGTCGTGCTGCTGGTCTGGTAGGACAGGACGTCCAGCGTCTCTTCGCCATAGAACTGGGCGTACTTGTTGTGCTGGTTGGGATAGGTGTGCAGCGCCACCGGATGGTCGTAGGCGTCCAGCGACTTCAGGAACGCCGAATGGTCGCGGAGCTGGTCGAACTGGTTCGTGTTCTCCTCGCCCAGGTTCCAGATGATGCCGTTGTGGTGGCCGAAGCGGGCGACCATCTCGCGGATGAACAGCATTCGCTCCAGGCCCAATTCGCCGTCGTTCAGCAGGAAGTCGTTCTCGGTCTCTTGCAGGAACATGTGCAGCGCGATGCCCTGCTCCTGCATGTGCGAGAACACGATCTCCCACTGCGCCAGCTTCGAGACATCGAAGCTCTGCGCCTCGGTCGTCAGCTGCACCTGGTTGTTGCCGCGGTTGGGCTCGCCGCTGCTCTTGCCGACGGATCGCAGGTCCGTGTCGGACCAGGGCCAGACATCGCGCCCGTCGCCGCCCACGTTCATCAGCATGAAGTAGACCGAGTTCACATCGTGCTCGGCCAGATAGTTGACGGCGCCGATGATCCCCGCGCCCTGGCCGTTGCCCCAGCTTGGATCGCCGGGGTTCGCGTCGCCGATATGGGGCGCATAGTCGTGGGTGCCGGGCGTGTTGTCGAACCCCTCGAAGGCCAGGAAGTTCTCGGGACTGCCGACGCCGGATTTCAGGAACGTCGAGCCGTCGCCCGCATGGCTCAGGTACTGGTCGCCGTCATAGACGATGGTGCCCTTGGCGCGCAGATCGTCACCGGTCTTGTCGCTCTCGGCCACGGTGAAGCTGTCGCTGAGCCCGTCGATCCCGGCCACGGGCGTGCCGGCCGCGCGCGCGGCGGCGGGACTGGCCGCGACCGCGACGTCGTCGCCGCTGACGAAGGCGGCCTCCCAGGTCCAGTTGCCGGCTTTGGGCGGGGTGAAATGGGCGCGCCACACGGTGCCGCTGGTGGCGCTCGTGTCGGCTGCATTGCCGTCGGCGGCAAAGAAGCCGGGCACCGTGATCGTCGTCCCGTCGGCGTGGGTGAAGGTCACGTCCAGGCGATAGTCGGTAAAGGTCGAGGGCGTCTCGCTCGCCTGCGGCCCGGCGAAATCCAGCGTCAGCGTGTGCCACGTCATCGCGTCGCCGTGCAGCGCAGCGGCCGTCGATCCGTCCAGCATCGTAGGTGTCCCTGTTGCAGTCGCGCGCCATCGGCCACGCCACGGGACGGCGTGCCAGGGCTAACGCGTGGGTGTGTCGGGAGGACGCAAGGGAACGAAAGGGCGCAAGCGCAACGAATATGAGGCGCACGGCATTAACCGTACTTACGTCCCATTATTGGCCGCGGGCGCGGATTCGATGCAAGCGCGGTGCAACCCCTGCGCGCGGCTTTCGCGCGTAACCGTCACGAAGATCGGACAGTTGCCGCGGTCCACGTAGTGCTTTCGGCCAATACTATACCGAATTGGCACAGTAATGGTCTTGTCTGGCAACCATTGCGTGTTGGGGGCGCTCGTCGGTCGCGGCCGCCCTGCGCCGACAGGGTGGCAGGCTAGTTGCCCGCCGCCCATCCGCGGTCGATCAAAAGCGCCTCTTCCTCGGCCGGCAGCACGGGGCCTGCGCCGATGGCGTCCAGCGTGGCACCCAGCGCATCGGCCGCAGCGCCCGAGGCGGCGCGGAACCCGTCGTCGTCGGCGACGTCGCCCCCCTCGGTCCCGTCGGCCGAGGTCGCGACCAGGATCAGCACCTGCCAGTCGCCGCCCGCATCCCGGCAGGCGATGCCGGTCCCGCTGGCCGCCGTCTCGGCCTCGGCGGTCTCGAACTCGCGGCAGGGGCGGCCGGCTTCGTCGCGGAAGGTGAAGACCGGGCGGATGCCCTCGCCGACCTCGCCGCTCGGCAACCGCTCCAGGGCGGCGCCCAGGGGATCGATGGTCCCGTGCGGGCCCAGCACCAGCCGGGTGCCGTCGTCCGCCATGCCGCCGAGGCCGGGGAGAACGCCGGGCAGAACAGCGGGGCCAAGGCCCGGCCCCGACAGCATCGCCCCGGTGCCGAGGCCCACCGTCAGCGCCAGGCACGCCGCCAGCGCCATCGGCGCCCAGCCGCCCCATCCGCGTGCCGTCCGCCCCATCCGCGCGCCGTTCGCCCCGCGACCACGTCCCCGCCCGGTATCGCGTCCTGTGCCGCGTCCCTGGTTGGTTCCGTGGTGGCGTCCTTGGCTGGGTGGCGCCGCCGGTCCGGCGGCGGGGCCAGCGTTAGGGCCAGCCTCTGGGCCAGCCCCAGCGACAGCCCCAGCGACAGCCCCAGCGACAGCCCCTGAGCGAGCCCCTGAGCCAGCCCCTGGGCCAGCCCCTGAGCCAGCCCCTGGGCCAGCCCCTGGGCCAGCCGCTGGGCCCGCCGCCGCGGCCTCGGCGGCCCCGCCGCCGGACAGCAGGGCGACCAGCGCCGCGGGCGCCGGTTCGTGCATCGGCGCGTCGAACGCGTCGGCCAGGTCGCGGTTCCAGGCGGCGACGCGCTCGGCCTCGGCCGCCGCATCGGGGTCGGTCGCGACGATCTGGGCGATGCGCTCGGCCTCGGTCGGGTCCTCGATCGCGCCGTCCACATAGGCCGCGATCGCCTCGGCCTGCCAAGTCTTGGTCATAAGCCTTCCTCCTCGAACGCGTGCAGCCGGGCGCGGGCGCGCGACAGCCGGCTCATCACCGTGCCGATCGGCAGCGACAGGACGTCGGCCGCCTCACGGTAGGACCGCCCCTCGATCGCGACCAGCGCCAGTACCTCGCGCTGTTCGACCGGCAGGGCGGCGACGGCCGTGCGCACCCTGGCCAGGCGCAGCCGGTCCTCGGCCGCCGCGGCCGCCCGCCCCTCGTCGGACACCAGATCCAAGGCGTCGCCGCCTGCGGGCGTGCCCCGCCGGGCCAGCCGGCGACGCTCGTCCAGGAACTGGTTGCGCACGATCTGGAACATCCACGCATCCAGCCGGGTGCCGGGGTGGAACTGCTCTTGGCGGTCCAGCGCCTTCATGCACGCGGTCTGCACCAGGTCGTCGCCCTCCTCGCGGTTGCCGGTCAGGACGTAGGCGAAGCGCCGCAACCGCGGCACCAGCGCGGCGATCCCGTCCCGCAGGCCTTCGGTCATCGTCTGTCTCCGCTGTCCCGTTGCGGTGTATACGCCCCAGGAGCACGGCTATTCCCGCGGCGGGAATAAAAATCTGCCGGGGCCGTTGGGACGGTCGGGGGACGCGGTGCGCGCCTCGGCGGCGGGTAGCGGACAAGGGCGACGGGCATGGCACGGACGGTCCGGATTCTTCTCCTCGGTCTCGGTTTGGCGCTGGCGGGGCCGTGGCTCTTGCCCCAGGGCGTGGCCGACCTGGTGCCCGGCCTGGCCCGTGCCGACGAGGGCGGAGATGGCGGCG
>JBCCMW010000186.1:0-8198 GCA_039026175.1 Pseudomonadota bacterium | reverse complement strand
CCGCGCAGCCGTGCCCGCGCAGCCGTGCCCGCGCAGCCGTGCCCGCCCAGCCGTGCCCGCGTGGCCGTGCTAGCCCAGCCGTGCCCGGCCCGGCGTGCCCGGCCCGGCGTGCCCGGCCCGGCGTGCCTACCCGGCCATGCCCGCGCAGCCGTGCCCGCTCAGCCGTGCCCGCTCAGCCGTGCCCGCCCAGCCGTGCCTGCCGAGCCGTGCCCGGCCCGACGTGCCCGGCCCCGCGTGGCCGTCCCGGCGTGGCTGCCCTGGCGTGGTCGTCCCGGCGGTGTCACACCGACGGTCGTGGCGGGGGGTGCCTTGGCCCCGGCCGGTCGCGATCCTATCGTCTGGCGCATGGCGGGCGATGACGAGACGCAAAACCGGCTGTTCGACGCGGCGGCGATCGCGGGGGGACGCGGGCGGGCGATGGCGCGCGGTTTTCTGGGCGGCGCGGACGTCGTGCACCGCGAGGCGGCGGCGCGACTGGCCGACAGGCTGGGCGATGTAACCCGCCGGTTCGAGGCGGCGGTCGTGGCGGGGACCGGTGCGGGCGCGGTGGATATCGCTCTGCGGGCGGCGCTGCGGCCCGGCGCACCGGTGACGATGACCGACCCTTCGTCCGCCATGCTGGCGGCAGCCGTTGCCGGCCGGCCCGGGGCATCGGCCGCGGCGTGGACGGGCGAGACGCTGCCGTTCGCGCGCGGCGAGGCGGATCTGGCCCTGTCCTTCGGGCTGATGCATCTGGTCGAAGATCCGGTCGGGCACTTGATACAGCTGCGCCTGGCGCTGCGGCCCGACGGGCTGATGTTGGCGGTGTTTCCGGGCGGCGAGACGCTGATGGCGCTGCGCCAGGCGCTGGCCGAGGCCGAGGTGGCCGAGACCGGCGGGATCAGCCCGCGCATCGCGCCGATGGCCGATCTGCGCGCCGCCGGCGCGTTGCTGCAGCGCGCGGGGTTCGCGATGCCGGTGGCCGACCGCGAGGTGCTGTCGCTGTCCTACGCCGACGCCTTCGCGCTGATGCGCGATCTGCGCGCGATGGGCGAGAGCGCGGTGCTGGCCGACCGGCTGCGCCGACCTACCCGCCGCGCCGTGCTGGCGCGCGCCGCGGCGCTCTATGCGGCGCGGATGGGTACGCCGGACGGGCGCGTGGCGGCGACGGTGGAGCTGATCGTGCTCACCGGCTGGGCGCCAGGGCCCGACCAGCCGCAGCCCAAGCGCCCGGGATCGGCCAAGGCCAGCCTGGCCGAAGCGCTGGGTACCGTCGAACGCTCGGCTGGCGAACGGGCGGGCGGCGAACGGGCGGGCGGCTGAAGCCTCCGAATTTCGTGGCCGGCGGCGCGGGCCGCACACCGCTGCGGAAACCCGCGTTCCATCAGGCGGGCTGGGGCGCCTGCGGCAATGACAGTCGGCCGCTTTCGTTGGAAGCGGCCGCCCCGGCAGTTATGTAGACTGATTGACGCCGGACGTGCGTGAAGAAAAACCGCGACAGGCGCGGGGACCGCGAGCGGCGGATCCGGCCGCGCCGCCAGGGATGCCACGATGCTGGACAACACGCAGAGCACGCAGATCATGCCGGGCGTGGGGCGCCTCGCCCACGCCGAGAGCGATCACCCCCCCGTGCCGCCGGCCAAGGTGGGCGTGCTGCTCGCCAACCTCGGCACCCCCGACGGCACCGATTACTGGTCGATGCGCCGCTATCTGAACGAGTTCCTGTCGGACAAGCGCGTGATCGAGTGGCCCTCGATCATCTGGCAGCCGATCCTGCAGACCATCGTGCTGACCAAGCGACCGTTCTCCAGCGGCGAGGCGTATCGCGGCATCTGGAACACCGAGGCGGACGAGAGCCCGCTGCGCACCATCACCCGCAACCAGACCGACAAGCTGCGCCGCCGCCTGACCGCGGCCTTTGGCGACAGTGTGGAGGTCGATTTCTGCATGCGCTACGGCAACCCGTCGACCGACGACGTGGTCAAGCGCCTGACCGCGGCGGGGTGCGAGCGGATCGTGTTTTTCCCGCTCTACCCGCACTATGCGGCGGCGACGACCGGCACGGCCAACGACCAACTCTTCCGCACGCTGATGAAGCTGCGCTGGCAGCCGTCGGTCCGCACCGTGCCCAGCTACCACGACCATCCGGCGTTTATCGAGGCGTTGGCCAAGTCGGTCGAACGCGCCTACGCGATGATGGCTCACCGCCCCTCGGTGCTGGTCGCCTCGTACCACGGGCTGCCCAAGTCGTATTTTATGAAGGGCGATCCCTATCACTGTCTCTGCCAAAAGACCTCGCGCCTGCTGCGCGAGCGGCTGGGGTGGGAGAAGGACGGGCTGCAGACAACCTTCCAGTCGCGCTTCGGCCCCGAGGAGTGGCTGACCCCCTATACCGTCGAGCATGTCGCCGAGCTGGCGCGGCAGGGGCACAAGGACATCGCGGTGATCGCCCCTGGCTTCTCGTCCGACTGTGTCGAGACGCTGGAGGAGATCAACGAGGAGATCAAAGAAAGCTTCGAGGAGGCGGGCGGCGAGCGGTTTAGCTATATCCCCTGCCTGAACGACGACGAAGCGCATATCGACATGATCGAGACCATCGTGCGCACCGAGGCCGGCGGCTGGCTCTAACCCACGCGCCGAGGCCGGCGGCTCGCTCTGACCCGCGCACCCAGGCCGGCGGCGCGCCCTAACCCGAGCGCCGAAGCCGGCGGCTGGCTCTAACCCGCGCGCCGAGGCCGGCGGCTCGCTCTGACTTGCGCGCGCCCGTCCCCCTGGCCGTGGGCCCATGGATCGCCGGGAGGCCGGTTGCCACACCAGGCGTCGTTCGACCGGGCGCCGCACTGCACGCTCTTCTTTTGCGCACGGCGATGCGTTAGCGGTGGCTGACGGGATCGTGGCCGGGGGGCGACGCGACAGCAATGCAGACGGTGCGTGACGTGGCGGGCCTGCGCAGGGTCGTCGCAGGCTGGCGGCGCGCGGATCGGACAGTGGCGATGGTGCCCACCATGGGCGCGCTGCACGACGCGCACCTCAGCCTGGTCGCGCTGGCCCGGGCGCAGGCCGACCGCGTGGTCGCCACCATCTTCGTCAATCCTACGCAGTTCGGCCCGAACGAGGACCTTGCCGCCTATCCCCGCGACGAAGGGCGCGACGGTGAGCTGCTGGCCGAGGCGGGCGTCGATCTGCTGTTCGCGCCGGGGATCGAGGCGATGTATCCGCCGGGCTTTGCGACCGAGGTGCGCGTGACGGGGCTGACCGAGGTGCTGTGCGGCGCCACGCGTCCCGGCCATTTCGACGGGGTGGCGCAGGTGGTGTCCAAGTACCTGAACCAGGCCCAGGCCGACATCGCAATCTTCGGCGAAAAGGACTGGCAGCAGCTCTGCGTGATCCGCCGGCTGGCGGCCGATCTGGACATTCCGACCCGAATCGTGGGCGCGCCGATCCTGCGTGAGCCTGACGGTTTGGCGATGTCCACCCGCAACCGCTATCTGTCGGCCGACGAGCGGCAGGTGGCCGGGCGGCTGAACCGGCTGATGCGCGCGGCGGCGGCGGCGCTGGCGGCGGGTGCGGCGGTGGCCGAGGAGGCAGGGCGTCTGGCCTCTTCGCTGCTGGCGGCGGGCTTTGCCGGCGTGGACTATGCCGAGGTGCGCGACGGCGGCAGCCTGGCGCCCGCGGCAGCGCGCGCAGGCCCGGACGACCGCGTCTTCGTTGCAGCACGCATCGGTCGTGCACGCCTGATCGACAACATGCCTGTGTTTGCTAACTGAGTGCGATGCGTATCCTGAACCTGATCGACCTGCCGCCCATATGGACCGCCGTCACCATCGCGGCCTGCTGGGGCATCAGCCGCTACAGCGCGCCGCTGCCCGACAGCATGCGCTACAGCGGCTGGCTGCTGATCGCGGTGGCGGTGCTGCTTGCGGTCTGGGCGGTGCAGCATCTCCATCGGGCGGGCACGGCGGTGATGCCCAAGCGGACGCCGCGCGCGCTGGTGCGCACCGGGCCCTACCGCTTCAGCCGCAACCCGATCTATGTCGCCGATCTCCTGGCCGTGGTGGGCGCGGCGTTTGCGTTCGGCCAGCCAGCGGGTGCGGTGCTGGCGCCGATGCTGGGCCTGGTGCTCTATGTGCGCTTTATCCGCTCCGAGGAGGCGTGCCTCGCCGAGCGGTTCGAGCACATGTACGACGCCTGGCGCGCCGAGATCCCCCGCTGGATTTGAGGCTGTCGCCCGCTGGGGCGGGGTGCGGTTCGTTTGGGGCGCGGGCGGCGGTGGTGCCGGGCGCCTGGCCGGTCGCTGTCGTCAGTTGCCGTTAGTTGCCGGCGGTGGGCGGCTCGGCTGCATCGGCAAGCCGAGCCTCGAACCAGGTCAGCGCACTCTGCAGCCAGTCGTCAGGGACCACATGGCCGCCCGGGTGCAGCGTCAGGTCCAGCCGCCCGGCGCGGCACGAGGTCCAGCTCCGGCGCCAGCGCAGATCGGCGCCCGCGGCGGCGGCATCGGGTTGGCTGGCGGTGCAGCCCTGGCCGTGGCGCATCAGGTCCAGGCTGGCGAAGGCGTCGCCCTGCATCATCGCGCTGCCGATCGGCCGGCCCTCGAGCGGAACCACCCGGTCGCCCCAGCCGTGGGTGTGGAACAGGTCGACTGGGCCGGCACAGCGCTGGGGCATCGGCTCCCAGAACGCACCTGCGACGGGGGCATACGCGCGGACCATGTCGGGGCGCGCGCAGGCAACGTCCCACACCATCGAGCCGCCGCGCGAGAAGCCGGCCAGCACCACGCGGCGGCGGTCGACGCCCCGGGTCGCGGCGTCAGCCAAGATCGCGTCGAGAAAGCGCAGGTCGTCGCGCGGATGGGGGCGGCCGTCGCGCACCGCCCAGTCGCGCTGGGTGCGCCCGGCGCGGGCCACGCCCTGGGGCAGGATCAGGGCATAGCCGCGGGCGGCGAGGCCATCGACCAGTTGGCGCCGACCGTTGACCACACCCTGTGGCGAGGCGCCCCAACCGTGCAGGTACATCATCGCCGGCAGACGCGCCCCAGTACCCGTCGCCCCGGTGCCCGTCGCCTCGACGCCCTCGGGCAACAACAGCAGGTAGCGCCCTCCCTCGACCGTGCAAAAGCGCTCGGAACCCGGGCAGGCCGATGCCGGTGCAGCCGCCCCGAGCACGGCCCCGAGCGCGGCCCCGAGCGCCGCTGCGAGCGCCCATGCGCCGGGTAGCCAGCGCAGCAGACGCCCAAAACGCCGGACCGGGAGCCGGTCCCAGAGCCCGTCCCAGATCCGGTCCCAGATCCGGTCCGAAAGCCGGTCGACCGCCGCCCTGGGGCGGGAGGAATGGCGCGCGGGGCGGCTGGGCATGGTCGGATCTCGCTCTGGCAGCCTTGGCCGGGCTGGGCGCCGGCGCTGCGGGGTGAGCTGTTGCAGCCGGCGGGGGCGGCAAGGGGCGCGTGCGGCCGCCGATGCCGGGCCCGAAGCGGACCCGACCAAGCCGCCCCCAAGGAAGCGGCCCCCGGGCAAGCGGCGCCGGACGGAGCGGCATCCGGGCAAGCGGCATCCGACCAAGCGGAATCGCGGCTGGTCGCCGCGATGCTCGATGGTGGGTGCCCCGGGGCAGCACCGGTCGCGCCGCGAAGGGGAAGAAGGTGGGCTGAGAGAAGCCACAAGGGCTTCCGATCCAGCGTGGGCGGGGGGCGCGCCGCGTCAAGGACGAGCGGGCGCTGCACGTCGCCTGGCGGCGATCCTTGACCCGGCGCGCCGCCCGCGCATCGCGCCGGGGATTGGGCTTGGGCGTGGATCCGGGGCCACGTTGCGGCTGGGTCGGTGCGCTAGCGGATGATCGTCTCGGGGCCCATCACCATGGTCGGCAGCCACAGCGACAGGACCGGGATGTAGGTCACCATGATCAGGAACACGACCAGCACGCCCAGGAACGGCAGCGCCGCCCAGACCACCGAGAGCACCGGCATCTTGGCCACGCCCGAGGTCACGACCAGGTTGAGCCCCACCGGGGGGGTGATCATCCCGATCTCCATGTTCACCACCATGATGATGCCGAGGTGGATGGGATCGATGCCGAGCTCGATGGCGATCGGGAAGACCAGCGGGGCGACGATGATCAACAGGCCCGACGGCTCCATGAACTGACCGCCGATCAGCAGGATCACGTTCACCAGCACCAGGAAGACCACCGGGCCGAACCCGGCTGCCAGCAGGCTCTCGGCGATCTCCTGGGGAATGCGTTCCTCGGTCAGCACGTGCTTCAGGATCAGCGCATTGGCGATGATGAACATCAGCATGATGGTCAGTTTGCCCGCGTCCAGCAGCGTCGCCTTGGTGTCCGGGTGCACGAAGGCGAGCGTCGCCCGGGGCAGGTCGCGCGCCACGCCGACCGATCCTTCCCAGCCCACGCCCTCGGCGCTGGCGGCCGCCATGGCGGGCACAAAGGCCAACAGCGCAGCGCCGACGAGCAGCATCGCGGGCGAGGGCAGACCCACCCCCGCCGCGTCGGCCGCCAGAGGGGCGAGGCCGAGGATCACGATAAAACCCGCGACGTAGGCGAAGGTGGCGCCCGGCGCGGTCATCCCGTCCTCTTTGAACGGTCCCATGTCGCGGTAGACGAAGTTGGCCACGAAGAACGCGTAGACCGCGGACACCGCTGCCGCCTCGGTCGGCGTGAAGATCGCGCCCGAGGGCATCTCGCGGTTGCTGATCAGGCCCAGAACGGCGTTGACCAGATCGACCAGCGGACCGGGAAAGCCGTAGATCCCGATCATGATGATGACGATCAGCAACAGGCCCCAGAACGCGTCGCGCGCGCTGTCCCAGATCTCGGAGAAGCCCGCGAAGGGCAGGGCCTGCATCCGCTTCCAGCGCGCCACGATGTAGATCGCGACCATCAGCATCAGGCCCGCCAGCAGGCCCGGGATCACGCCCGCCAGGAACATCCGGCCGACCGACGTGTCGGTCGCGGTGGCGTAGACCACCATGACGATCGAGGGCGGGATCAGGATGCCGAGCGTGCCGGCGTTGCAGATCACGCCCGCCGCGAACTCCTTGGAGTAGCCGACCTGGCGCATCGCGCCGATCACGATGGTGCCGATGGCGACCACGGTGGCAGGCGAGGAACCCGAGAGCGCCGCAAACATCATGCAGGCAAAGACCGACGCGATCGCCAGCCCGCCCTGCAGGTGGCCGACGCAGGCGACAGCGAAGCGGATGATCCGTCGCGCCACGCCGCCCGTCGACATGAACGACGAGGCCAGCACGAAGAACGGGATCGCCAGCAGCGTGGCGTGGTCGTCGAACGCGCCGAACAGCGTGCGCGCGATCGAGGCCAGCGAGGCGTCGGAGAAGAAATAGAGAAACAGCACCGAAGCGAGGCCGAGCGAGATCGCCACGGGCACCCCGATCATCAGGAAGCCAACGACCAGACCGAACAGCAGCACGATTTCCATGTCAGCGCGCCTCCGCCTTGGACAGATCCGGCCGGCCGCGGATTGCATCCAGGCCGTCGGCGCCGCCCCGGGGCGCCTCGCCGATCTGGTCCTCGACCTCGTGGCTGACGATCAGCATCGCCTGGCGGCCGAGCGCGATGCGCCAGCCCGCCTCGACGAAGCGCAGCAGCAGGATCGCGGCCGACAGTGGCAGAACGAAGTACGGGATGAAGCGCGGCATCTTCTCGTACTCCTCGCCCTGGTTCATCCAGTCCTCGAGAAAGCGCAGGAACACAGGCATCGGGATGTCGTCGACCTCGTACCAGGCCTGGTCGCGCAGGTTGCCGTCCAGCTCGGGCAGCGCGGCGAACGGCGCCCACAGGTTCCAGGACCCGACGAACAGCAGGATCGAGAACACCAGGCAGCAGGCCAGCGACGCCCAGGCCATGGCCCGCTTGCCCGCCGGCGAGAGCGCGTTGACCAGCACGTCGACGCCCAGGTGCGCGGTGATCTTGACGCAGTAGCCGGCCCCCAGCAGCACCAGCCAGGCGAACAGGAACAGCGTCGCCTCCAGCGCCCACAGGATGTTGTCGTTGAACACGTAGCGGGCGATCACGTTGGCGAAGGTGATCAGCGTCATCGCGCCCAGCAGCAGCGCGATCATGGTCTCCTCGACCCAGTCGATCGCGCGGCCCAGGGGTGTCTGCGGGACATAGGCGCCTGACATCGGCCTGCTCCATGCGGCGGCCGGCGGGCCGGGGGGCACCGCGGGGCGCGCGGGGGGGCGGCCGGT
>JBCCMW010000185.1:0-8210 GCA_039026175.1 Pseudomonadota bacterium | reverse complement strand
GTGCGGCGGGCGAAGTGGTCGCCCACGCCGCCCAGCTGGCCGCCGCGCCCGCCCACACCGCGCTGCGCCTGATCGCGCACTGGATCTGGGCGTTGACCGGCGCGCCCTATCCGCCGCGGCGCGAGGCGCTGCAGCGGGTGTGGGACCATGCCCGCACCCCGCCGACCCTGCCGGTCGCGCCCTTTCCGGCCGCAGGCGGCGTGCTGGCGACCGTGGTGCGGGGCACGGGACGCACCGCGGCCGAGGTCACCGGCCCGACCGCGGCCGAGGGTACGGGCCCGACCGCGGCCGACGGCATCGCACCGATGGGCGCGCGTGCACTGGTGCTGTTCCGCGAAGTCGCCGCCTGTCCACCGCGCGTGCCCTTGGCCCAGGCCGGCGGCAGCTGGGACGCCCGATTGGCCTTGGCCGTCCAGCCGGGGCCGTCGAGGCGCGACACGACGCTCTGGCTCGGCGCGCTGGGTCCTGACGCACCGGCCCGACTGGACGCATGGCAGGTGCCCCACGCGACCTGCCGGCAGGACTGGGCGGCCGCCCCCCGGGGCGCCCGGGCCGCCGCCCCCGCGCTGTTCCACCTCGGGGGCGGCCCCTTGGCGCTGTGGCTGGCCGACGCGGGCTGGGCCATGGCGCCCGGCCACGGCGTGCCCGTCGCGCCGATCCAGGCGGTCGACCTGGTCGGCCGGCGGCTCGCCAGCCCCGTCCGCGGGGCGGAAGCCGCTGCCGAAACCGTCGCCCGGTCGTTGCGATCCGGTGCGTAGAACTGTCGCCCGACCCCCCGGGGGCTTACCGGGCCGCAGGTCTGGCCTATCTTACGCAGATGTCCGACAGTGGTCGGGGAATTCAATCGAAGGGGTCGCCTCGTGGGCAACGCGAAGACCATGGCTTTCTGGGCCATCCTGATCCTGCTGCTGCTGACGCTGTTCACCGTGTTTCAGGACGGCTCGGGCGCGCAGAGCGGACGTGACATCTCGTATTCGCAGTTCGTCGAGCGGGTCGAGGCCGGCGAGATCGAGAAGGCAGTCGTCGATGGCGAGCGGGTGACCGGCATCACTTCGGGCCGCGACCGCGTCACCACGATCGAACCGCGCGGCGGCGAGCTGGTCGCCATCATGCGCGCCGCCGGCGTCGACGTGACGGCCGAAAGCCAGGAAAGCGGGGGCCTGCTGTCGACCCTCGGCTTCTGGCTGCCCATGCTGATCATCTTCGGGATCTGGATCTTCTTCCTGAACCGCATGCAGGGCGGCGGGCGCGGCGCCATGGGCTTTGGCAAGTCGCGCGCCAAGCTGCTGACCGAGAAGACGGGTCGCGTCACCTTCGACGAGGTCGCGGGCATCGACGAGGCCAAGGAAGAGCTGCAGGAAATCGTCGAGTTCCTGAAGGATCCGCAAAAGTACGCGCGCCTGGGCGGCAAGATCCCCAAGGGCGCGCTGCTGGTCGGCCCACCGGGTACCGGCAAGACGCTGCTGGCGCGCGCCATCGCGGGCGAAGCCGGCGTGCCGTTCTTCACCATCTCGGGCTCTGACTTCGTCGAGATGTTCGTCGGCGTCGGCGCCAGCCGCGTGCGCGACATGTTCGAGCAGGCCAAGAAAAACGCGCCCTGCATCGTGTTCATCGACGAAATCGACGCCGTCGGCCGCTCGCGCGGCGTGGGCTACGGCGGCGGCAACGACGAGCGCGAGCAGACGCTGAACCAGCTCTTGGTCGAGATGGACGGGTTCGAGGCGAACGATGGCGTCATCCTGATCGCCGCCACCAACCGCCCCGACGTGCTGGACCCTGCGCTGCTACGCCCCGGCCGCTTCGACCGCCAGGTGACCGTGCCGAACCCCGACATCGGCGGGCGCGAAAAGATCCTGGCCGTGCACGCGCGCAAGGTGCCGCTGGCGCCCAACGTCGACCTCAAAGTGATCGCGCGCGGCACGCCCGGTTTCTCGGGCGCGGACCTCGCCAACCTGGTGAACGAGGCGGCGCTGACCGCGGCGCGAAGCGACAAGCGGCTGGTCACGATGGAGGATTTCGAGGCCGCCAAGGACAAGGTCATGATGGGCGCCGAGCGCCGCTCGATGATCATGACCGACGACGAGAAGAAGCTGACCGCCTACCACGAGGCGGGCCACGCGGTGGTGGGCCTCTACGTCCCGCGCCACGACCCGATCCACAAGGCGACGATCATCCCGCGCGGCCGGGCGCTGGGCCTGGTGCTGTCGCTGCCCGAGCGGGACTATTTCACCCGGCCCAAGGTGTGGTTCACCTCGCGCCTGGCGATGGCCATGGGCGGCAAGGCGGCCGAGGAGATCACCTTCGGCGAGGAGAATGTGACCTCGGGCGCCTCGTCGGACATCCAGCAGGTCACCAAGATCGCCCGCGCCATGGTCACCCAGTACGGCATGTCCGAAAAGCTGGGCAACATCGACTACGCCGACCAGCGCGACAGCTTCCTCGGCGCCTACTCGGGCGGTGCGTCCTTTTCGTCGGATACCCAGCGCGGCATCGAGGAGGAGGTCAAGCGTCTGGTCGACGAGGCCTACACCACCGCCAAGGACGTCCTGACCGAGCACCACGAGGAGTTCGTCAACCTGGCCGAGGGACTGCTGGAGTACGAGACCCTGACCGGCGACGAGATCAAGAAGGTCATGCGCGGCGAAAAGCTGGACCGCTCGGACGATGGCGGCACCCCGCCCGCGCCGATGCCGCGCCCGCGCTCCTCGATCCCCAAGGCCGGCAAGGGCCAGCCCAAGATCGACCTCGGCGACCCCGACCAGGCCCCCGACCCGGTCTGACCGCCGCGTCGGCCTGGGCGCCGCCGCGACCGGACCCCGCACCAGACCCGGCGCAGGGTCCTGCCGGCCCACCTGCCCCGCGCGGTGCGCGGGTGCCGGGCCGGGTCAAGGATCGCCGTCAGGCGACGGGCAGCGCCCGCTTGTCCTTGAGGCGGCCCGACACCCGCAACACGCTCGAACAGAAGCCCCGCGGGGCTTCTCTCAGCCCACCCCTGTCTTTTCGCGGCCCTTCTGAGGCGCGCGTAGCGCACCGCCGCCGCCGCCGGTTCCCTGCAACCGAGCATCGCGGCGACCAGCCGCGGTTCCGTTTGGTCGGAGGCCGTGCCGGGTGCGGCGGCAGGGTCAGCCGATGGCGCGGTACAGCATGATGCTGCCCAGCACCGTCAGCAGGCTCAGCACCGCGATCCGGAACCCCTGGATCGAAAAGCGCGCGCCCAGCCGCCCCCCGGTCCAAAACCCGGCAAAGGCCGGCGGCACGGCGGCCAGCGCCAGCACCCCGTTCTGGCCCACCGGCGCACCGGCCACGGCCAGCGATCCCAGCAGCACCACGCCCACCAGCCCCATGACCAGACCCAGCACGCCCATGAACGCCGCCCGCTCGAGCCGGAGCGCGGTGAAGTACATCACGAAGATCGGCCCCGGGGCCGAGGTCAGCGCCCCCACGACGCCGCCTGCGATCCCCGTGGCAAAGCCCGCGCCGGCCCGGGGCGCCCGGACCGCAGGTCCCGCCCCTGCTCCCGCCGCCGCCCCCGCCGCCGCCCCCGCTCCCGCCGTCGTCGTCGCCCCGTCCGGCGCCCCGTCCGCCGCCCCGTCGGTTGCCCCGTCGGTTGCCCCCTCTGGCGCCCGCCCCGCGCGCCAGGCTTGGGCCAGCCCATAGAGCGCAAAGCCCATAACGAACAGGCCCAGCAGGCCCAGCAGCGCCCGCGGCGGGATCGCCGAGGCCAGAGCCACGCCCACCGGGATGGCCACCACCAGCCCCGCGATCACCGGCGCTGCCAGCCGCCAGATCGCGCCCGGCACCCAGTAGCGCCAGGCCTGCAGCGCATTGACCACCACCAGCACCAGTGCATTCAGCCCGATGGCCGCCTCGACCGGCACCAGAAACGGCAGCACCGCGATCGTCACCAACGGCAGGCCGAAGCCCAGCGCTCCCTTCACAATGCCGCCTGCCAGAAAGATCGCTGCCACCGCCAGCGCCAGCAAAGGCTCGACCGCGGTCACGCCCCGAGCCTCGCGGATCTATCAGCCTCGCCGGTAAGGCCGCCACGCCATAATAATATTCTGCTGTCCGGAAGGCGTTCCGGGGGCTGTGTCAAGAACGCGCCACAATGCTGGTCGAGATCCTGCGGCCGCCGACGCACTCGTCGAGATCCGGCAAATCCGGCGCCGCATGCGCCTGCACTCGAGCACATTCGCAGGGGATCAGAAGAATGACAGTGAGTTCTACGACCCGTCCGACCCGACGTGCCCTTCTGACCGGGGTCGTCGCCGCACCGGCGTTGGCCGCACCGGCCATCGCCACGGCGCAGGGCCGGCCCACGACCTGGCGCGTGCAGACCGCGTGGAGCGGCGGACCGGGTCTTGCAGCGTTCAACGCCTGGGCGGGCGAGATTGCCGAGCGTTCGTCCGGCGAGCTGATCTTCGAGGCCTACCAGGGCAGCCAGCTCGCCAAGCGCTTCGAGATGCTGGATGCGATCGAAAACCGCACCATGGACGCGGGCCACTGCTTCACCATCGATGCCGGGCGCTTCTCGGCCGCCGGTACTTTCCTGTCGTCCTACCCCATGGCGATGCGCACCACCTCGGAGTGGTCGGCCTTTTACTACGGCCTCGGCGGGCTCGAGATGGCACGCGAGATCTACGCCAAGCGCAACCTGTTCTGGGTGGGACCGATCTTCCATGGCCCCAACATCATCCACTCGAAAAAGCAGATCCGCTACATCGACGATTTCCGCGGCCTGCGCCTGCGCGCGCCGGGTGGCATGGTGTCGGCGCTGTTCGATGCCTTGGGCGCCCAGACGGTGACGCTCTCGGGCGCCGAGATCATGCCGGCGTTCCAGAACGGCGAGATCGACGCTGCCGATTTCGTGGGCCCCGCGATCAACTACGATTACGGCTTCTCCAAGGAGACGCAGTACATCTCGATGGGTCCGGCGGGTTACATGTCGGTCTATCAGCCGTGCGATATCATGGATCTGACGGTGAACCCGGCCGCGTGGAACGCGCTCAGCCCCAAGATGAAGGGCTTTCTCGAGGCCGAGGTCTTCCGCTTTTCCGCCCTGCACCACGCCGCGGTGCAAAAGGCCGACCAGGAAGCGTGGCTCAAGTACGAGGCCGACGGCACCTCGGTCACGCGTCTCACGCAGTCCGAGATCAACCTCATGACCAAGCTCATGGGGCCGATCTGGATCGACTATGCGACGCGCGACGCCGACGCGACCCGCATCTTTAAGGTCCAGTTGGACTACATGACGTCGGGCTCGCTCGGCTACGTCGACCGCACGCTGTACGACTTCTTCGCCGAACAGCTCTGATCGCACGCCTCTCCTCGGCGGCCCGCGTCCCCCCAGGCGCGGGCTGTTTTTTGTCTGCGGCGGCCGTTTTGCGGTTTCCGGCGCTGGCCGATCCCCGCGCTGCCGCCCGGCCCGTCCACAGCGCAGCGCCGGGATCGCCGGCTAGGCCGTCTCGCCGCCCAGTATCGCGGCCAGCGCTGCCACGCTGGCCGAGCGTGGTGCGCCCAGGATCTGCCACGCCGCCGCTTCGGGCCCCGCGCCCATCAGCGCCGCAGCCTTGGCCCGCACGCCCGCGGTGCGGGTCGCCATGTCGCCCGGGTATGCGATGTCGTGCGCGCCCGTTCGCTCGGCGCCCTCGGCCAGGCGCACACGCACCCGCGCCGCCGTGTCCGGCAGGCTGGCGTCGCTCTTAACCCGCACCCGGTCGCGCAGCGCCACCAGCCCCCGCTCGTGGCAGAGCGTGTCGGTATAGCTGTCCAGCCGCGCGGTGTCGGTGCCCGTCAGCGCCATCGCCGCCGCCAGGCGATAGCTGAACTTCGCCTCCAGACCCGTGGCGGGCCGCTCCAGATTGCACACCGCCAGCCAGCGCGGGTGGGTCGTGATCGTCACCTCGACCGCCGTCGCCGGATCGTGCCCTGCCGCCCGCGCCTCGGTGGCCACGCGGTGCAGTGCCTCGATGCCGGCATGCAGGCCGTGGCAGCAGGCGTGCAGCTTGTGGCTGATCGCAGGCCACGCCCAGTCGCGGCCGAGCGGCACCAGCGCGGCCGCGTCCGCCGCGCCCGCGTGCGTCGGCCCGAAACCCTGCGCCGCCTCGATCCCCTCGGGCGTCGACACGGCGCCGCGGGCTGCCAGCGCCGCGCATATCACCCCGTTGGCCGCGGCAAAGCCCGCGTTCATCGGCTTGCCCATGGTGCCGAACTGGCTTTTGAGCCCGCCCGCCCGCGTGGCGGCCAGGCCCAGCGCGTGCGCCATGTGCGCTGCGTCCAGCCCCATCAGGCGCCCCGCAGCGACCGTCGCGCCGAACGCCCCGGCCGTGCCGGTCTGGTGGAAGCCGGCCTCGTAGTGCGCCCGACCGAGCCACGCGCCCAGCCGGCACGACGCCTCGACGCCGATCGTATAGGCGTCGAGGAACGCCCCGAGCGGCGCGCCCACGCGTTCGGCCACCGCCAACGCAGCCGGCGCGACAGCGACCGAGGGGTGGCCGATGTGCAGGAAATGGGTGTCGTCATAGTCCAGCGCGTGCGCCGTGGTGCCGTTGACCAGGGCCGCCGCCTGCGCGGGTGCCCGGCCACCGCCGAACAGCGCCGCGTGGGGCGCGCCGCCGTCGCCCAGCGCCTCGTCGCGCACGATCCGCGCGACCGGCTCGCCCGCGCCCGCCAGCCCACAGGCCAACCAGTCCAGCAGCGATAGCCGCGCGACGGCGCGCACTTCGGCCGGGATCGCCAAAGCCCCGGGCACGCCGTCGCCAGCGTCGGCATCGGCCACCGGGGCGGTCGCAAACGCTGCCAGGCGCGCGGTCACGCCCCGCGCATCGGTTTCGGGTGAGGACGCGGGCTGAATGTTCATCGGTTCTTCGCCTTCTTCGCCCCACGCTGGCGATGGGAGGGTCGGGGGACCACGGCCACCGGCCACCCCCGCACTGCAACGGTATCATATCCGCCCCGCCCGATCTGGCCAGGGCGCCGAACCGCCGACAATTCCGGTGGGCTATGCGCGATGGCCGCCCTAGCGCGCGGGACGGCCGATGGGCGGCCCTCCAGGGGACCGCCCAAGCGGGTCGCGTAGAAGTGAACGGCGCGGCCGTAGGCGTCCAGCACGCTCTCGTGCATCATCTCGCTCAGCGTCGGGTGCGGGAAGACCGTCTCCATCAGGTCGGCCTCGGTCGTCTCCAGCTTCTTGCCGACCGTGTAGCCCTGGATCAGCTCGGTCACCTCGGCGCCCACCATGTGCGCGCCCAACAGCTCGCCCGTGTCGGCGTCGAACACCGTCTTGATCATGCCCTCGGGCTCGCCAAGCGCGATGGCCTTGCCGTTGCCGATAAAGGGGAAGCGGCCGACCTTGACCTTGTGGCCCGCCTCCTTGGCCTTGGCCTCGCTCAGCCCCACGCTCGCCACCTGCGGGTTGCAGTAGGTGCAGCCGGGGATCGAGGTCGCCTCGACCGCGTGCAGGTCGTTCCGGCCCGCGATCAGCTCGGCCACCATCACGCCCTCGTGGCTGGCCTTGTGCGCCAGCCAGGGCGCGCCCGCGATGTCGCCGATGGCCCAGATACCGTCCACGCCCGTGCGGCAGTAGGGGTCGGTCACCACGTGGCTCTTCTCGACCCGGATCCCTAGGCTTTCCAGCCCCAGGCCCTCGGTGTTGCCGACGATGCCGACGGCCGAGATCACGGTGTCGTACTCCTCGGTCGTGACCTTGCCGCCCTGTTCGATGTGTGCGGTCACCTTGCCGGCTTTGCCGTTGGCAGGCGTGCGATCCAACTGCTTGACCATCGCCTTGGTCAGGATCTTCATGCCCTGGGCCTTGAAGGACTTGGTCAGGAAGGCCGAGATCTCCTCGTCCTCGACCGGCACGATCCGGTCCATCACCTCGACCACCGTCGTGTCCGCGCCCAGCGTGTTGTAGAAGCTGGCGAACTCGACCCCGATTGCGCCCGAGCCGATGACCAGCAGCTTTTTCGGCATGCGGCTCGGCGTCATCGCGTGGCGGTAGTTCCAGACCAGATGGCCGTCGGCCTCGAGCCCCGGCAAATCGCGCGAGCGCGCGCCCGTGGCGATGATGATGTGCCGGGCGGTCAGCGCCTCGGTGCCCTTGTCGGTGGTCACGCTCACCGTGCCCTTGGCCGGGATCGTGGCGGTGCCCATGATCGTGGTCACCTTGTTCTTCTTCAGCAGATGCCCCACGCCGCCGTTCAGCTGGG
>JBCCMW010000184.1:0-8222 GCA_039026175.1 Pseudomonadota bacterium | reverse complement strand
TCTTCTGAGGCGGGGCGCATCGGCCGCTCTTCTGCGGTGGGGCGCATTGGCCACCCTCCTGTGGCGGGGCGCATCGGCCGCTCTTCTGCGGTGGGGCGCATTGGCCGCTCTTCTGAGGCGGGGCGCATCGGCCGCTCTTCTGCGGTGGGGCGCATTGGCCACCCTCCTGTGGCGGGGCGCATCGGCCACCCTCTCGTGCGGCGGGGCGCACGACAGCCGCGCCCGCGCTTACAAGATAGGGCAGCGCGCGCCGGTCACGATAGCCGGGTCGCAACGCCGTGCACCGCCGCGCCGCTTGGGCGCAGCCGTCGCTGTGGCGCGCTTAGGGCCCTACACCAGACGGGGTCTGCGCCCCGGTCTCAGTCTCAGGCTCGGTCTCGGCCGCCGCCGCGCGCCCGGCCCAGGCGCCGGTGGCCAGGCACCCTGTGATCAGATAGCCGCCCGTCGGCGCCTCCCAGTCCAGCATCTCGCCCGCGACTCGGACGCCAGGCAGGGCACGCAGTTGCAGCGTCGTGTCCACCGCGTCCCAGGCGACGCCGCCGCCGGTCGAGATCGCCTCGTCCATCGGCCGGGGCCCCGTGTGGGGCACCGCCAGGGCCTTGAGCAGCCGCGCCAGCGCGGCGGGTGCTGCGGGCAGCGGCCGTTCGCATTCCTGCGCCAGCGCGCGCTTGACGGCCGACAGCCCGGCGCGACGCATCCGGTCCGACAGCGTGGCCCCGCGCCGCCCCCGGGCCAGGCGCTGGGCCAGCGCCTCGGCCGCCAGATCCGGCGCCAGGTCCAGGGTCAGTGCCGCGCCGTCGCGGAGCGGGCGGTACAGCGCATAGATCCCGCTGCCCTCCAGCCCGCGCGCGCCCAGCACGCATTCGCCGAGGTGCGTCTGCCCACCGGCCGACAGGCGAACGGGCTTGAGCGGCGCGCCGAAGTGGGGGGCCATCTTGGCCGACCAGGCAGCCGACAGCGCCATGTTGGCCGGGCGGAACGGCGCCAGCGCCACGCCGCGGCGGCCCAGCGGTCCGGCCCAGGCGCCGTCGGACCCCAGCCGCCGCCAGCTCGCCCCGCCCAGCGCCAGCACCACCGTCGAGGGCGTCACGGTCTGCGGCCCCGTGGGCGTGTCGAACGTCCAAACGCCCGGCGCGCCCGGCGCTGCGGCGATCTCGCCCGTCCAGCGCCATCGTCGGCGCAGCGTCACGCCCTGTGCCGCCAGCCGCGCCAGCCAGGCGCGCAACAGCGGTGAGGCCTTCATCGCGACGGGAAACACCCGACCCGACGACCCCGTAAAGAGCGGCTGTCCCAAGCCTTCGGCCCAGGCGCGCGCCGCCTCGGGGCCGAACCGGCCGAGCGCTGGCGCCAGCCGCCCTGCCGCTGCGCCATAGGCCGCCAGGAAGCGTGCCAGGGGTTCGTCCATCGTCAGGTTCAGCCCCGACTTGCCGGCCATCAGGAACTTGCGCCCCGGCGAGGGCATGGCGTCGACCAGCAGCACCTGCCGTCCTGCCGCCGACAGCGTCTCGGCCGCCATCAGCCCGGCGGGGCCGGTGCCGATCACCAGGGCGACGACCCGGTCGACCGCCGGCAGCGCCGAAACCGTCGGGCTAGGCACGGTCGTTGCCGCCATTCCGGCGCTGACCGGACATCAGGGAGCACTCCGTTAACGCGTTTTTCTTCATCGGGTCGTTTCCTCGCCCGACACGGGAACCGCCCGGCTGGGCTGGCTGCAGCGCGCGCGTCGCGGGCGCGCCCTGCCCACCGGACGCCCCGATCGGGAGACGTCGCCATGGTTTCTTCGTTGACCGCTTGGTTTGGCGATGATGCGTTCCAGCCGCACGGATACTGTCTGCTGTGGGAGCCGAAACTGTTCTGGACCCATGTGGTCGCGGACACGCTGATTGCGCTCAGTTACTTCACCGTCCCGGTCGCCCTGGTGATCCTGGCGCAGCGCCGGCCCGACATCAAATACTCCTGGATGCTCTACTGCTTCGGCCTGTTCATCGTGTCGTGCGGGATGACCCACGCGTTCGGTGTGTGGACCATGTGGGCGCCGCTCTACACGCTGGAGGCCGCGGCCAAGGTGGTGACGGCGCTGGTCTCGATCGTCGTCGCGGTGCTGGTCTGGCCGCTGCTGCCGGCGGTGGTGGCGCTGCCCGACCGCGCGCAGCTGGAGGCCAAGAACCGCCAACTGGCCGGCGAGATCGCGACGCGCCTGGCCGCCGAGTCGCGCCTGCGCGCGCTGAACGGCGAGCTCGAGCGTCGGGTGTTCGAGCGGACGCGCGTGCTGGAGGAGACCAACGCCAAGCTGACCGAGGCGTCGCGTGCCGCCCAGGCTTCGGCCAGGGCCAAGGCCGATTTTCTGGCGACGATGAGCCACGAGATCCGCACGCCGATGAACGGCATCAACGGCATGCTGCAACTGCTGATGGACGACGGGCTGACGCCCACGCAGCACCGGATGGCCGACCGCGCGGTGCGCAGTGCGCAGGCGCTGACGACGGTGCTGAACGACGTGCTGGACTTCTCGCGGCTCGAGGAAGGGCAGTTCGTGCTGCACCCCGAGTATTACGATCCCGTCCAGCTGATGCGCGAGGTCGTGGATCTGATGATGCCGCTGGCCGACGAAAAGGCGCTGTCGCTGAGGCTGGAGACGACGGTGGACGGCGGTGCTGCGCTGCACGCCGCGGGCGATCCCATGCGGGTCCGCCAGGTGCTGACCAACCTGCTGTCGAACGCGCTCAAGTTCACCGAGAAGGGCGGCGTGCGGCTGTGTCTGGCGGTGCAGGACGACGGGCGACCGCTGCCGACGCTGGTGTTCAGCGTGACCGACACCGGGATCGGCATCCCCGAAGAGCGGCGTCCGACCCTGTTCACCCGCTTTAGCCAGGGCGACAGCTCGATCACCCGGCGCTTCGGCGGCTCGGGTCTGGGGCTGGCGATCTCGCACCGGCTGGTCACGCTGATGGGCGGCGATATCGAGGTCGAGAGCGCGGTTGGCGAGGGGACGACCTTCACTGTCCGCCTGCCCGCCATGGCCCACGCCGCCGCCGCGGCGGCCGAGGCGGCCGAGACCGCGGGGGTGTCGCTCGAGGTGCTGCAGGGCGCACCGCTGCTGTTGGTCGAGGATAACCGGGTGAACAGCGAGATCGCCCAGGCGGTGCTGACCCGCGCGGGGGCGGAAGTGACCACGGCCAGCGACGGGGTCGACGGCGTGGCGCGGGCGCGCGAGGCGCCCTTCGCGCTGATCCTGATGGACGTCAGCATGGCCGGCATGGACGGGCTCGAGGCGACCCAGCTCATCCGTGGCGGCGACGGGCCGAACCGGGACACGCCGATCCTGGCGCTGACGGCAAACGTGCTGCCCGACGACGAGATCCGCTTCCAGGAAGCCGGGATGTCGGGCGTGCTGGGCAAACCGTTCACGTTCGAGGCGCTGCTCGAGACCGCCTCTCGCTTCGTCGCCCAGGGGTCCCGAGAGGATGCGGCGGCAGCCGACCCCGACCGACGCACCGACGCCTCCCTCGGCCCCGCCGCCTAGCCCCACCACCCGAGCCGCGCCGCCCAGCCCCGCCGGCCGGCCCTGCCGCCCATGCCTCGCCGCCCAGCCGTGCCGCCCAGCCCCGCCGCCCATGCCTGGCCGCCCAGCCGTGCCGCCGATGCCTCGCGGCCCAGCCATGCCATCCGGCCCCGCCGCTCAGCCTCGCTGCTTCAGCCTCGCGGCCGGCCTCCGCCGCCTAAGCCCGATCGCCTGAGCCTCGCCGCCCAAACCGGCCAGCCAGCCCCGCGGCGTAGCCCTGCTGCCCGGCCTTGCCGCTTAAGCCTCGCGGCCCAGCTCCGCCGCCTAAACCTCGCGGCCCAGCCTCGCTGGTTCTCGGCGCCGCCGCGCTCGCGGCCGGCTCGCCCCGCCGAGAAAGACCGCCACTGCAGCGCGCCACCGCAGCGCGCCACCGCAGCCTGCCACGGCAGCCCGCCACGGCAGCCCGCCATGGCGGCCCGCCTTGGCGCGGTGCCTGGCCAGCCTGCCGGACCTCTCGCCGTCGTCGTGCGAGCCACAGCGTCTCGGCCTCGTCGCGCACCGCGGCGGTCCGGTCGCGGGCACCCGCGACCGCCGGCGCAGTGCGTCGCGGCCTCGCTACTATGAAAGCGTCGCGCTTCCGACGCAGTCCGAGCGGACGGCGCGGCGCCGACGCGGCCGATAGACAGCGCTGCACCGGGGGCGGGTTGGGGTCACCGATGGCGGCCGGCCACGCCCCAGGGCGCGGATGGTCGACAGGGCGCCGCTTGGGGGCGTGTCTTGGGGGCGCGGATGGTCGACAGGGCGCGTCTTTGGGGCGCGTCGTGGGGGCGCGTCTCGGGGGCTCGTCTTTGAGGGCGTGTCGCTTGGCGCCCGCTCCAGGCGGCGAACGCGGGGCCTGGGGTGTGGTCTGCACGCGCCAGGATCAGCCGACGATCAGTTCTCGCCCGCGCCTCGCAGGCCGCCCGAAGCCAGCCCTGAGCCCGTGGCGTTGTCCGAGCCCAGCGCCGGGGAGGAGGGGGGGCGGCCCACGCGCAGGCGGTTCCCCGGCCGGCTCAGTCGTATGTCAGGCTCGTCGCTTTGCCGCCGAAGACGCGATACGCGAAGATCGAGTAGCCGATGATCGTGGGCAGCACGACGCAGGTGCCGGCGAGGATGATCACCAGGCTCTCGGGCGCGGACGCGCTCTCGGTGATCGTCATGCGATCGGGCACGATGTAGGGGTAGAACGAATAGGCGAGGCCGCTGAACCCCAGCGAGAAGATCGCCGTGCCGCCGATGAACGGCCCCCAACACCAGCGGTCGTCGGGCAGCGGCAGCTCGCGCAGCAGCAGCCACACGGCCACGAACAGGCCCGCGGTCATCATCGGCAACGGCGCCAGCAGCAGGATCTCGGGGAACACGAACCACTTGTCGAAGATCCGGTCCGAGGCGAGCGGCGTGGCCAGCGATACCGCCACCATCCCGCCGGCGCCGACCATCAGGCCCGATTTGGCCCAGCCGACGGCCCGGCGCTGCAGGTCGCCGTCGGTCTTGTAGATCAGCCAGGCCGCGCCGATGAAGATATACGCCGCCAACAAGCACACCGCCGTCAGCATGCTAAAGGCCATCGCGCGCCAGCTGTTGCTCAGCCCCTCGATATAGGCGCCCAGCATGTAGCCCTGCGACAGCCCGGTCATTACCGAACCGGACATGAAGGCGAAGTTCCACCAGGACTTGGTCGCCTCGGGCGCCTTGGCGCGAAACTCGAACGCGACGCCGCGCAGGATCAGCCCGATCAGCATCACCGCCACCGGCACGTAGAGTGCGGTCAGGATAAAGCCGTGGGCGGCGGGAAAGGCCACCAGCAGAATGCCGATCGCCAGGACCAGCCAGGTCTCGTTCGCATCCCAAAACGGGCCGATCGAGGCGACCATGCGGTCCTTGTCCTCCTCCTCGGCCACGGCGAACAGGGCGCCCACCCCCAGGTCGTACCCGTCCAGCACCACGTAGATGAGGATAGACAGCCCCATCAGGCCGGCGAAGATCATCGGCAGCGTGAAGTCGGGATCGGGGATCCAGTCGAGCATAGCGGCTCCTCAGCGCCCCGCTGCGCCGTGGATAGCGCAGCGATCTTTCGGGTTAGAACGATGGGCCCTCGCACCCGAGCGATGTAGATCGCTCGGGTGCGAGGGCCCGCGCTGGGCGGCTGCCGCCCGGCCTATTCGGCCGCGACGAACGCAGCGGCCGGATTGCCGGCGGCGGGCTGCGCGCCCGCCATGGCCCCTGCGGCAGCCTTGCGGGCCATGTAGAGGATCGCGCCGACGTAGGCGGTAAGCAGCCCGGCATAGACCAGAAGATAGGCGGTCAGGCTGCCCGCGATCACCATACCGCTGACCGGGCCCACGGCATCGGATGTCGTCAGCACGCCCGACACCAACCACGGCTGGCGCCCGATCTCGGTCACATACCAGCCTGCCAGGGTGGCGACCCAGCCCGCGGGGGTCATCGCCACCAGGGCATACAGCGACCAGCGCCCGATCGCGCTCTCCTGCATCGGGGACAAGCGCGTCCGCCACAGCCGCCACGCCGCCCACCAACTGACCACCAGCATGGCCATCCCCACGCCCACCATGATGCGGAAGCTGAAGAATACGGGGGCGACGGGCGGGATCTTGTCGCCGAAATCGTTGAGCCCGGGCACCTCGCCCTCGAGATCGTGGGTCAGCACGAAGCTCGCCATGTTGGGGATCGAGATCTCGAAGTCGTTCGACCGCGTCTCGGCGTTGGGGATCGCGAACAGCACCAGATCGGCGGGACCGGTTTCCCAGTGCCCCTCCATCGCCGCGACCTTCTGCGGCTGATGCTCCAGCGTGTTGAGCCCGTGCATGTCGCCGGCCAGGATCTGCAGCGGGATCGCGATGGCGGCCAGCCACACGCCGGTCTTGAGGCCCAGCACCGCGGCCCCGCGCTCACCCCACAGCAGCCGCAGCGCCGAGAGACCGGCGACCAGGAACGCCGCGGTCAACACCGAGGCGAGCAGCATGTGCGTCAGCCGGTAGGGCATGGACGGATTGAAAATGATCGCCATCCAGTCGGTCGCGTGGGCCACGCCCTCGCGCATCTCGAACCCCTGGGGCGTGTGCATCCAGCTATTGAGTACGATGATCCAGAAGGCGGACGCGGTGGTGCCGAACGCCACCAGGAAGGTGGCCAGCGTGTGCACCCGGTTGGACACCTTGCGAAAGCCGAACAGCATGATGCCCAGGAAAACGGCCTCCAGGAAGAACGCGGTCATCACCTCATAGGCCAGCAGCGGCCCTGCGATGTTGCCCACCTTCTCCATAAAGCCCGGCCAGTTGGTGCCGAACTGGAAGCTCATGGTGATGCCGGACACCACACCCATCGCGAAGGTCAGCGCGAACACCTTCACCCAGAAGAAGTAGTTCTTCATCCACCTGTCGTCGCCCGTCGCGTTGTAGCGCAGCTTGAAGAACAGCAGCAGCCACCCGAGCGCGATGGTGATCGTCGGGAACAGGATGTGGAATGAGATGTTCGCACCGAACTGGATACGCGCCAGCATCGTGGGGTCCATGACACCCTCCTTTTCGCACTGGCGATATGGCACGCGTGCGCGGTCAGAATGAGGGGCGGCTTGACGCATGGGGCGAGCCAGCGCAGCGCACGGCGCGGAATTCCGCGTCGTGGTTCGGCATACCGGCGGGCGGGGGCCGACGATCCCGGCACGCGGGCGACGACGGGATCAGTCGAACGTGCCGAGCGCAGGGTTATAGACGCTCATCGTGCCCGACCCGATATCCAAATACGTACCGTGCAGGGTCAGGTTGCCCGCCTGCACCGCGTCGGCGACGAACGGGAAGGTCATCAAGTTCTGCAGGCTGGTGATCACCCCCTCGCGCTCCAACAGCGACAGGCGGCGGGTGCGGTCAGGCTCGTGCGCCACCCGCTCGTAGGCCGGACGCAGCAGCGTGACCCACTGGCCGATATAGTCGCCCGGCGCCGGGGCGGGGGTATCGCTGCTGCAGAGATCGTGGCACGCCTTGACCCCGCCGCAGGCCGAATGCCCGTTGACGACGATATGCGCGACCTTGAGATGGCGCACCGCATACTCGACCGAGGCCGAGGTGCCGTGGTGCTGGTGATCCGGCCGGTGCGGCGGCACCAGGTTGGCGACGTTGCGCACGACGAACAGCTCGCCCGGCTCGCCGCCGAACATGTCGACCACATTCACCCGGCTGTCGCAGCAGCTGATCACCATGGTACGCGGGCTCTGCCCTTTCTCGGCCAGGCGACGATACCAACTGCTGTTCTCGGCATAGTCGCTGCTCCGCCACGCCGTATAGCGGTCGCGCAGGTACTTCGGCAGCGGGGCGGCAGGCGTCATCGTCGTTCCCTGGGATCGCGGCAGCCGGGGCGACCGGGTGGGCGGCGCGCGCGATACTGGATAGGCCGCGGCCGCGCGCCAAGGGCGGGCACGGATTTTTTGGCCCAGCGTATTGCTTTGGGTCGGCGGCGCCGCAGCCCTTTGCCGCCCAGATGCGCGCCAGGGGTTGACCGTCGCGGCCCCGCCACGCTTTGCCGGGCGCCAGAGCGCGACGGTCGATCCCCGGCGCGCGACCGGGCGGCAGACGATCCCCGGCGCGCGACCGGGCGGCCGACGATCCCCGGCGCGCGACCGGGCGGCAGACGATCCCCGGCGCGCGACCGGGCGGCCGACGATCCC
>JBCCMW010000183.1:0-8225 GCA_039026175.1 Pseudomonadota bacterium | reverse complement strand
CTCGTGGATCGTCGCCCACCTGCTGACCATCGAGCCCAACGTGCTGCGGATCGTGGGGGAGTGTTTCTTGACCCTGCTACGCTGCGTCGCCGTCGCGGCCGGTGTGCCGGGGCTGGAGGTCTGGCCCCCGCTGCCGCCCGCGTGACCCCGCCGCGCTTAGCCCGGGGACAGGACGGCGCCGGGGTTCAGGATGCCGTGGGGGTCCAGCGCGGCCTTGATCGCGCGCATCGCGGCCAGCTTGGCGGGGTCCAGGGTGGCGGCCAGCGCCTCGCGCTTGATCCGCCCGATGCCGTGCTCGGCCGCCAGCGAGCCGCCCAGCGCCAGGGCGACGCCGTGCACCGCCTCGGTCACCGCGGGGCCCAGGTGGCGCCAGTCGGCCGTGGCCGCACCCTCGGGCGGGAACGCGTTGTAGTGCAGGTTGCCGTCGCCCATGTGGCCGAAGCAGTTGTAGCGCAGCGCCGGCGCGATGGCGGCCAGGGCCGCGGCGGCCTCGTCGATGAAGCGCGGGATCCGGGACAGGGGCACCGAGATGTCGTGGCTGGAGACCGCGCCGGTGCGGCGGTTGGCCTCCGGGATCGTCTCGCGCAGCCACCACAGCGCCTGGCGCTGGGCCTCGGACGTGGCGACCACGCCGTCGTGGGCGAGGCCAGCGTCGAGGGCGGCGGCGAAGGCGGCCTCGACCCGCTCGGCCAGCGCGCCGTCGGCGGCGGGGCCCGTCGCCTCGACCAGCACGCGCCAGGCGGGGCGGGCGGCCAGCGGATCGCGCCAGTCGGGGTGCTGCGCGGCGATGAACGCAGGGCCTTGGGCGGCGATCAGCTCGAACGCCGTGAACGCGTCGCCCAGGCGCGCGCGCAGATCGTGCAGCAGGGCAAGCGCGGCGGTGGGTGCCGGGACGGCGAGCATGGCGGTCACCGTCTCGCCCGGCGCGGGGAAGAGCTTCAGCACCGCGGCGGTGATGATGCCGAGCGTGCCTTCCGAGCCCACAAGCAGGCCCTTGAGGTCATAGCCCATGTTGTCCTTGCGCAGGCGCCGCAGGCCGTGGTGGACGCTGCCGTCGGCCAGCACCGCCTCGACGCCCAGCACCAGGTCGCGCGCGTTGCCGTAGTGCAGCACCTGCACGCCGCCGGCGTTGGTGGCCAGGTTGCCGCCGATGCGGCACGAGCCCTGGCTGGCCATGGCGAGCGGGAACAGCCGGCCCGCGCCGGCGGCGGCCTGTTGCACGGTCTCCAGCGTCACGCCGGCCTCGGCGATCAGGCAGTTGTCGTCCGGCGCGATGGTGCGGATGCGGTCCATGCGGTCCAGCGACAGGAGGACCGGGTCGGGCAGCCCGTCGGCCACCGCGACCTGGCCGCCAACGAGCCCGGTGCCGCCGCTGACGGGCACCACGGGCAGGCGGCGGCGGTGGCAGTGGGCCAGGATCGCGGCGACCTCGCCCACCGTACGAGGGCGGAGGAGCATGGCCGCCCGGCCGCGCAGCTTGTCGCGCGGCTCGTCCAGCCAGGGCGCCAGCGCCGGGTCGTCCGGGCCCACCGCGCCGCGCGCGTCGACCACACGCGCAAGCGCCTCGCGGTCGGCGGCGACCACGGCGTTCAGCGTCACTCCGGTGAAATCGTCGGCCATAGGGCGCCAGTATGCCGCCACAGCGCCGAGGCATCCAGTCCGCGCCGCGGACGGGCGGACGCGTCAGTCCCGTGGATTGGGCCGCGGCGCGGCGGCACGGCGCAGGCGGTCGTTGATCGCCCGGCCCAGTCCCGTGTCGGGCACCGCGGCCACGGCAATCGTCCCTCCCGGGCCCACGGCGCTGTCCAATGTGCGGAGTGCGGCGAACAGCGTCGCAGCCGCCTCGGCCAGATCGCCGCGGCCGGAAAGCGAGCGGGCGGGCCCGGTCACACCGCTCGGATCGGGCCCGAAGCCCAGCCACGCCTCGCCGGGCCGTGGCGCTTGGGCACCCAGTCGCAGGCGGGCAGCCGGCGCATAGTGGCTGGCCAGCATGCCGGGCGAGGGCAGCGCGTCCGCCACAGACCCGATGCCGTCGCCCTGGCTTGGCGTCTCGGCGCCCCGGCCTCTGGCGTCCGGGTGCCCCTGCCCGGCGCCGATGGCCTCGGGTGCGGTGCCCAGAGCCTCGGCCAGGCGTTCGAGGGTCAGCCCGCCCTCGCGCAGCACCCGCACGGCCCCGTCCGACACCGCGACAACGGTCGATTCGACGCCCACCGGGCAGGGACCCCCGTCCAGCACCGCATCGATCCGCCCGCCGAGCCCGGTCTCGCGGTCCAGCGCATGCGCGGCGGTCGTGGGGCTTACCCGGCCCGACGGGTTGGCCGAGGGGGCGGCCACGGGCATCCCTGCCTCGGCCAGCAGCCGCCGCGCCAAAGGCAGGGCCGGCACCCGCAGCCCAACGGTCGAGCCGCCGGCCGTCACAGCCGGGGCCAGCCGTGCACCGGCCGCCGGCGGCACCACCAGCGTCAAGGGTCCGGGCCAGCACGCCTCGGCGAGCCGCAGCGCCAGCGGGTCCAGCACCCCGACATCGCGCGCAGCCGCCAGCGTCGGCAGGTGCACGATCAGCGGGTTCTCGGCCGGGCGCCCCTTGGCGGCATAGAGCGCCGCCACCGCCGCAGCGTCGTTCGCCGCGGCCCCCAGGCCATAGACCGTCTCGGTCGGAAAGGCGACCAGCCGGCCCACGCGCAACAGCGCGGCTGCCCGCGCCAGGCCCGCCTCGTCCGCCGCCAATCGCTCGGTCACCCGCACGCCTCCGCCCATCCTCTCCGCCCATCGTCTCCGGCCCGACCCCACACTGCCAGCCCTGGCGCTGGGCCGCACGACAGCGCCCAGCATAACCGCCGTCGCCGCACGGCCCAGCGTCCCCGTCTCGGCCGCGATGGCGCCGCCCGCCGGTGACCGGCGAAGCCGCCGGAGCCCCGATCCGGCGAAGCCGCCCGGCGCCGCCGCGACCCCGGGCGACCGGGTGACGCAAAGACACGCCGATCGCGCGCTTCCTGCGCGGCCACGGGCTCGCTACATGGATTGTAGATATCGAACAGACGCCACGCCGGCACGCCCCCAAACCCGGTCCGGCAGGCCTACCCCGTCGGTGCCGGGCCCCATGCGGCGCCGCCGGCGCCACCACCGCAGCCCGGCACCCCGAACAGGCCCGGCCCCCAGCGCGACGCCCCCCGGGAGGATCCCATGACCTACCATCCGCCGATCGCCGAGATGACCCGCACCGCGCGCCGGCTCGGCCAGGACCGCCTGGCCGCCACCGCCCGCTATGCCGAAGCTACGCCCAGCACCCGCGAGGCCATCCTGACCGAGGTGGCGCGGCTCGCCACCGACATCCTCGCCCCGCTCAACCGTCCCGGCGATCGCCATCCGGCGGTGCTCGAGAACGGCGTCGTGCGCACCTCGCCGGGCTATGCCGAAGGCTACCGCGCCATCGCCGAAGGCGGCTGGATCGGCATCGCCGCCGATCCCCAGCACGGCGGCCTCGGCCTGCCCCAGTCGCTGGCGGTGATGGTCAGCGAGATGATGGCCTCGGCCTGCCTCTCGATCTCGCTCTGCCCGCTGCTCTCGCAGGGCCAGATCGAAGCCATCGAGCACCACGCCAGCGAAGGGCTGAAGGCGCTCTACCTGCCCCCGCTCGTCGCCGGACGCTGGACCGGCACGATGAACCTGACCGAACCGCAGGCAGGCTCGGACGTCGGTGCGCTCCGCGCCAAGGCCACGCCCAACGCCGACGGCAGCTACGCGGTCACCGGCCAGAAGATCTGGATCTCGTGGGGCGACCACGACATGGCCGAGAACGTGATCCACCTGGTGCTGGCCCGCCTGCCCGACGCGCCCGCCGGCTCGCGCGGGATCTCGCTGTTCCTGGTGCCCAAGATCCTGCCCGAGGACGACGCCGGCGCCGAGCGGCCGAGGCTCGGCCAGCCCAACCGCGTGCGCTGTCTGTCGCTCGAGCACAAGATGGGCCTCCACGGCTCGCCGACCGCGGTGATGGAGTTCGACGGCGCCACCGGCTGGCTGGTCGGCGAGCCCAACCGCGGCCTCGCGTGCATGTTCACCATGATGAACAACGCCCGCCTGCAGGTCGGCATACAGGGCGTCGCCATCGCCGAGGCGGCCACCCAGGCCGCGCTTGCCTGGGCCAGCGACCGGGTCCAGGGCCGTACGCCGGATGGCGACCGCTCGATCCTGGGTCACGCCGATGTCCGCCGCATGCTCATGCGCATGAAGGCCCAGACCCGGGTGGCCCGCGCCATCGCCTACGACTGTGCCTTCGCGCTGGACATGGGCCACGCCGCCGCCGACCCGGCCGAGCGCGCAGCCCAGGCCCGGCGCGGCGCGCTGCTGACGCCCATCGCCAAGGCCTATGGCACCGACACCGGCATCGAAGTCGCCAACCTCGCGGTCCAGGTGCACGGCGGCGCGGGCTATTGCGAGGATACCGGCGTCGCGCAGTACGCCCGCGACGTGCGCATCACCGCGATCTACGAGGGGACGAACGGCATCCAGGCCATGGATCTGGTCGGGCGCAAGCTGACCGGCGACGACGGCGCCGCGCTCGACGCGCTGCTGGCCGAGATCGAGGCGACGGCCGACGCCGCCCGCGCCGCAGGGCTGGAGGCCGAGGCGACGGCGCTGACCTCGGCGCGGTCCAAGGCCGCCGGTGTGATGCGCTGGATGCTGGGGCACGACGATCGCGACCGCGCGGCCGGTGCCGGGCCCTTCCTGCACCAGCTCGCCACCGTGCTGGGCGGCCACTACCTGCTGCGCGCCGCCCTGGACGGCGGCGACGAGGAGCGGGCCCTGGCGGCCTACTGGTGCGCGCAGGCACTGCCCCAGGCCCATGCCGACGCCCAAGCCGCGACCGCAGGCGCCGCCCAGCTCTATGCGCTGGACGCCGAAACCCTGGCCGCCACCGTCTGAGCGCCCACCGTCTGACCGCCCCCTGTCTGACCGCCCCCTGTCTGACCGCCCTAGTTCGACTGACGCGGCTCGACAGCACCGAGCCGGCCGCCGCGCAGAGACAAGATCCGCCGTGCCGGACATCGGGCACCGCAGATGCGCGGGCAGCAGATCCGGGGCAGCAGGCGCGGGGGCAGCTGGCGCGGAGGCAGCTGGCGCGGGGGCAGCGGGCGCGGGGGCACTTGTGGTTAACCAAAACCGGCGCACATCTCGCGCCATGAACCAGCTAGCGCCGATTCGACTGTCCAACGTCGATCCGCCGCCGCCAGGCCAGGCGGTCGAGGTGGCCGACGGCATCCTGTGGGCGCGCTTGCCGCTGCCCATGAAGCTCGACCACGTGAACGTCTACGCGCTGGACGACGGGTTGGCGGGGTGGACGCTGGTCGACACCGGGCTCGACTGGTCCAAGGGCCGCGCCGCCCTGGCCGCGCTCCGCGACGGGCCGCTGCGGGGCCGGCGCATCCACCGCGTGGTGCTGACCCACCACCACCCCGATCACGTGGGCCAGGCCGCCACCCTGGTCGCCGACGGGGCCGAGCTGTTGGCCACCCGGCTGGGTTGGACCCTGGCGCGCATGCTGACGCTGGACGAGCATCCGCGCCCCACGCCCGAAGCGGTCGCGTTCCGTCGCCGCGCCGGCGTGGTCGGCGCCGCGCTGGACGCCTATGCCGCCGAGCGCCCGTTCAACTTCGCCGACTGCGTCGCCCGGCTTCCGCTCGGCTACGTCGCACTGGCCGAGGGCGATCGGCTGGACGCCGGCGGCCGCCAATGGCAGGTGCGGCTGGGCGAGGGGCACGCGCCCGATCAGATCACGCTCTGGGCCGAGGATGGCAGTCTGGTGCTGACCGCCGATCGGGTGCTGCCCGCGATCTCGCCCAACATCGGCGTCCACCCGACCGAGCCGGCGGCGAACCCGCTGAAAGGCTTTCTCGAAACCTGCGCCCGGTTCGCGGGCCTGGCCGCGGCACTGCCCGGTGCCGCCGATCCGCTGGTCCTGCCCGGCCACCAGAACCCGTTCACCGGCCTCGGTACCCGGCTGCGGCTGCTGCACGACAACCATGTCCGGGCGCTCGAGCGGGTGGCCGATGGGCTGGCCGAGCGGCCCTCGACCCCGCTGGAGCTGTTTCCCGCGCTCTATGGGCGGCAGATCGGCGCGGCCGAGACCGGGCTCGCACTGGCCGAGGCGGTGGCACACGTCAATTTCCTGGCCGCCGAGGGGCGTATCGTCGCCCGCCCCCGCGCCGACGGCAGCACCGCCTGGCAGCTCGCCTGACGTCTACAGAACGCCCCGTTCAGCCCGGCGTCCCGTCACCACCCCGGCACCCCGCGGCGAGATCGCCGCTCCGGCCCCTTCCGGCGACATCGTCGCTCCGGCGCCCTGCGGGGGCATCGTCGCTCCGGCGCCCCGCGGCGGTATCGTCGCCTCGGCGCCCCCCGGCGGCATCGCCGCTCCGGCGCCCTGCGACGGCATCGTCGCTCCGTCACCCAGCGGCGGTATCGTCGCTCCGGCGCTCCGCGGCGGCATCGTCGCTCCGGCGCCCCCCGGCGGCATCGTCGCTCCGGCGCCCTGCGACGGTATCGTCGCTCCGGCGCCCTGCGACGGTATCGTCGCTCCGGCGCCGCGCGACGGCATCGTCGCCCCGGCGCCCCCCGGCGGCGTCGCCGCTCCGGCGCCCCCCGGCGGCGTCGTCGCTCCGGCGCCCGGCGGCGGCATCGTCGCTCCAGCGTGCCGCCGCGGCATCGTCGCTCTCGCGCGCGTCGACCCACGCCTCGCCGCTGGGGCCGGCTTCCTTTTTCCAGAACGGCGCCCGGGTCTTGAGGTAGTCCATCATAAAGGCCGCCGCCTCGAACGCCGCCTGGCGGTGGCGGCTGGCGGCCAGCACCAGCACGATCCGGTCGCCCGGCGCCAGGGGCCCGTGGCGGTGCACGATGCGCACGCCCGACAGGGGCCAGCGCGCCTCGGCCTCGGCCGCGATGGCGGCCAGCGCACGCTCGGTGACGCCCGGCCAATGCTCCAGCGTCAGCCGCTGGCCGGGGCCGCCGTCCGCGATCTCGCGCGCCAGGCCCGTGAAGGCGACGACCGCGCCGATGTCGTGCCGGCCCGCGACCAGCCGCGCCTGCTCGGCGCCCGGGTCAAAATCCTCGGCCTGGACCGACACGGCTGCGCCGGCCTCTGCGCCGTCCACGCTCAACCCCCCGTCACGGGCGGGAAGAACGCGACCTCACGCGCGCCGGCGATGGGCATGTCCAAATCGCCCATCTCCTGGTCCACGGCGCAGCGCACGGCCTTCAGGTTCTGGAACGCGGCGGCGTGGCCCTCGGACCGCGCGCGGAGCCGCTCGATCAACTCGCGCGCCGTGGCGGCGTCGCCGGGGTCCACCTCCTCGGCGCCCTGGCCGATCCGCTCGCGCATCCAGGCGAAGTACAAGACCTGCATCCTAGGCTCCCGCTGCCGCGCGCCTCAGCCCCGCAGATGGGGCGTGGCCTTGCGAAAATAGTCGATGCCCGAGGCGACCGTCAGCCCCGCCGCGACCCACAACAGCAGGATCCCCAGCCAGTAGACATCGCCGATCCGGGCCTGCGCCACCATCATCTCGGGGAAATCCTGATAGCGCCGCGGCATCGCCACCAGCTGGCTGAGCGCCGGCGGGGCCAGCAGCAACCCGATGGCGACCATCTGTACTGCGGTCTTGCCCTTGGCGAGCCACGTGACCGCCAGCTTGATGGCGCCCAGGTGTTCGCGCAGGCCCGCAACCAGCACCTCGCGCAGCATGATCGCCAGCGCCGGGATGGTGAGCAGCCAGCTCGCCGGCGGCGCCTGCGACCAGGTCTGGTTGCCCACCACCAGCGTCTCGGGCGCGGTGCGGCCGACCAGCGCCGCCAGCACCAGGATCACCATCGCCTTGTCCGCGATCGGGTCCAACATGGTGCCGAGCGGCGAGACCTGCCCCAGCCGCCGCGCCAGCCACCCGTCCAGGAAATCGGTCAGCGCTGCGGCGGCGAACAGCGCGAAGGCCGCCACCTCGGCCCAGGGCTCGCGCGCCAGGACCATCAGCGCGACCGCCGGCGCCGCCGCGATGCGCCCCACGGTCAGGATGTTGGGCACCGTCCACATGGCCCCGCTTACACCAGCCGCGCCCCCGCCGGGCAAGGCCGCGCCGATCCCCAGGCGCGCCGTGTACCAGGCGCAGCGGGGCCCAGGCGCGGCGTGAACCGGGCGCGCGGCGGACCGGGCGCGCGGCGGACCGGGCGCGCGGCGGGCG
>JBCCMW010000182.1:0-8229 GCA_039026175.1 Pseudomonadota bacterium | reverse complement strand
CGGGGCGGCCCGCGGGCGGTGGCCGAGCGTGCCTGGGCCAGCTGGCAGGGCAGCACCATGCACGTCGGCCGCCCGATGCCATGGTCGAAGGCGCGGGCAAGCTGGCGCCGCTCCAGCGGGTCTTCCAGGTTGTTGTGCGCGGGGTCCAGGTTCTCGGGCAGCCGGCCTTCCAGGAACATATAGTAGGCCGGGTCCTCGAAGGCCGGCTCGGCCATGCCCTCGGGCAGCTCCAACGCTTCGCTGAGGGCGGCGGTAAAGCGCTCGGCATCCGCCAACGTCGCGCCGCCGCCGGTCTCGGGCGCCAGCAGGGCCGGATCCTCCCACAGCGGATAGCCGTCGGCCCGCCAGTAGAGCCCGAAGGCCCAGCGCGGCAGCTGTTCGCCCGGGTACCACTTGCCCTGGCCGTAGTGCAGCACCCCGCCGGGCGCGAAGGCGGCGCGCAGCCGGCGCATCAGCCGGTCGGCGTAGAACCGCTTGGTCGGCCCCACGGCGCCGGTGTTCCACTCGTCCGCGTCGCGGTCCGAGGCCGAGACGAAGGTCGGCTCGCCGCCCATCGTCAGGCGCACGTCCTCGGCCTGCAGGATCCGGTCCACCGCCTTGCCGGCCGCGTCGATCCGGTGCCATGCGGCATCGGTGAAGGGCAGGGTGATGCGCGGCTCCTCGCGCACCCGGTTGATCTCCATGTGGTGCGAGAACTCGACCTCGGCGACCGAGTGGCTGCCGGTGATCGGCGCGGCGGAGGACGGCGAGGGCGTGGCCGCCAGCGGGATGTGCCCCTCGGCCGCGAACAGGCCCGAGGTCGGGTCCAGCCCCACCCAGCCCGCACCGGGCATGAACACCTCGCACCAGGCGTGCAGGTCTGTGAAGTCGGCCGCGGGCCCCGACGGCCCGTCGACCGCCTTGATGTCGGGCGTGAGCTGGATCAGGTAGCCCGACACGAACCGCGCCGCCACGCCCAGCCGGCGCATCAGGTGCACCATCAGCCACGCCGTGTCGCGGCACGAGCCGAGCGCGCGCTCCAGCGTCTCCTCGGGCGTCTGCACGCCGGGCTCCATGCGGATGGTGTAGGCGACCTCCTGCCAGATGCGCCGGTTGATCGCGACCATCCAGTCGATGGTGCTGTCGTCGGCGCGCGGCAGGTCGCCCAGCAGCGCCTCGAACCGGGGGCCGTACGCGGCCTCCAGCTCGAAATAGGGCGCCAGCTCCTTGGCCAGCGTGGGGCCATAGGCGAACGGGAACGACTGGGCGTGTTCTTCGAGGAAAAAGTCGAACGCGTTCACCGCGGCCATGTCGGCGACCAGATCGACGGTCACCTGGAACGCCTCGACCGGGTCGGGGAACACGGCGCGTGCCAGCCAGTTGCCGAACGGGTCCTGCTGCCAGTTCAGGAAATGGTCCGCAGGCTCGATCTTCTGGCTGAACGACAGGATGCGCGTGCGGGCGTGCGGCGCGGGGCGCAGGCGGATCACCTGGGGGTTCAGCGTCGTCTGCCGGTCGTAGCGGTAGGTGGTGCGATGGGTGATCGCCGCGTTGATGCTCATCTGGGGCTCCTGGCATCGGCGGGGGCCGGGCGAGACCGCTGGCCATGGGGGCTGCCTCGGCGCAGCGCGTCGTGCCGGGCGGCGGGGACGCGCGGGTTGGCGGCGCGGCGACGGATCGGATCGGTTCGGGTTGCGGGCTTGCGGCGGACGCTGTCAGTACCGCTTTTATCCGATGGGCGGCGAGCGGTCTGCAACCATGCCGCCACGCAAAACAGGCGCGCCGGCGACGCACGGCCACGCACCCAGCGGGAGGACAGAGGCATGGAAATCACGCGCACAGGCGAGCGGCCGACCAAGGTGGCGGGGCCCGAGGCATTTACGGGCCACGTCACGCACCAGCCGATCATCCGCGCACCGGCGCCGGCGCGCATCCGCTCGCTGGTGGTGACTTTTGCGCCGGGCGCGCGCACGCACTGGCACCATCACCCGATCGGGCAGACGCTCTATGTGCTGTCCGGCATCGGGCGGATCCAAAAGCAGGGCGAGCCGCTGCACGAAATCCGGCCCGGCGACACGGTCTGGATCGCGCCGGGCGAGGTGCACTGGCACGGAGCCGCGCCCGACCATGCCATGGTGCACATCGCCATGCAGGAGGAGGACGAGGGCAGCGGCACCGTCTGGCTGCACCCCGTCAGTGACGCCGATGCCAGCGCCCCGGTCGCCTGACGCAGCTCAGGCGACGCAGCCCAGGTGACGCAGCCCATGTGACGCAGCCCAGGTCACGTCGCGCAGGTGACGCAGCCCAGGTGACGCCGGGCAGGGCCGGGCATGGCGCGGGTCCTGCGCCGGGGTGCGTTGGGGTCGTTTGCTGCGCTGCGATCAGATCGGTGAGCAGACGCCGCGGCTGGTGCGCGCGGTGCGCGCGTCACCGGCGGTCGAGAGCGTAAACTGGCCGTCGACCATCGCGGTCAGCTCGTGCCCCCAGCCCGAACAGGTGAGCAGCTCCTCGCCCGCCACGCCGTCCAGACCCGCCGTGCGGCGGCTGCACGACAGCGGCAGCGGCGCATCGCCGGTCCCTACCGTCGCCATCAGATAGCAGGTGCCGCCCGGGGTCGCGTGCCCGGGGGGGGGTCGCGTGCCCGGGGATCGCGTAGCCGGGGGCCGCGTAACGCGCGGCGGCGGCGACATCGGTATGCGCGCAGGTCTGCGCCGGATCGGCCAGCAGGGTGTACCGGTCGGTCAGCCGGTCGCGGCGGCTGCCGAAGATCCAGTTACCCTTGCCGATCGAGGCCGTCTGTTCCTCGCAGGTCAGCGCGACGGCGTCCTCGGCCGCGGCCACGCCCCGATCCAGGCCGTGCACCGCCTGGCGGGCCTCGACGCCGATGCTGAGCAAGACGAACCCGGCGGCGCCTGCCCCGGCGATGATTTGTTTCCACATCACACACACTCTCAAACAGCTCACACCCCGGTGTTCTCGGCCCACGCGGAAAGTGCCGCAACGTCCTTCCCCCATTAAAACAGGTGCTTAAACCGCGGGTTGCGCGGGTTGCGCCGTGGCACAGTTTCGGCGCGGCGCGCACAACCGCAGGATCGGGATCATGGTGAACGGGCGGGCTCGCGCGCGGCCCGGGCGACCCTCGGCGATTCGCGCGCGCTGTTCGTTTCGACGCAGGATACGCGGCGCCGGGGGCCGTGGCCGGCGCCCGTTGCTGCGGTGCGTCCCGGATCGGTGCCGGGGGCCGACCCGTACCGCTACAGGACAGGCGCGCGTTGATCGCGGGGCGCGAGCAGTCTAAACGAACAACCGATGCCGTCAGGTCCGCTGCGCTGCACACGTCGTGCCGCGCGGGCTGCGGGGGGTGGCCAGGGGCGGCGTTCGCCGTCCTGCCGGTAGGGCGGCATCGGGACAGGAGAGGGGGCTGCGATGGCACTGAATGTCGAGGCGTTGGCCATTCCGGCCGTCAAGGTGGCGCGGCCGCGCAAATTCGGCGATCACCGCGGCTTCTTCTCCGAGACCTACAACAAGCAAGCCTTCGCCGAGGCCGGTATCGACCTCGATTTCGTGCAGGACAATCACTCGCTGTCGGGCGAGAAGGGCACCATCCGCGGCCTGCACTATCAGTCGCCGCCCTTTGCCCAGGACAAGCTGGTGCGCGTGATCCGCGGCGCGATCCTGGACGTGGCGGTGGACATCCGAAAGGGCTCGCCGACCTACGGGCAGCACGTATCCGCCGAGATCACGGCCGAGGCGTGGAACCAGATCCTGGTGCCTGTCGGCTTTGCCCACGGGTTCGTCACGCTGACGCCGGACACCGAGGTGATCTACAAGGTCACGGGCTACTATGCGCCGAACAACGACCACGGGATCCTGTGGAACGATCCGGCGCTGGGTATCGACTGGGGGCTGGCCTCGTCCGACGACGCCGTGCTGTCGGACAAGGACCGCAAACAGCCCCTGCTTTCGGACGTCGAGAGCCCGTTTGTGTTCGAGGGTTGAGGGGAGCATTGCGATGAAGGTCACGGTTACCGGTGCGGGCGGCTACATCGGGTCTGTTCTAGTGCCGATGCTGTTGGAGGCGGGGCACGAGGTCACGGCGCTCGACCGCTTCTTCTTCGGCGACACGCTGGGCGAGCATCCGGGCCTGACCAAGCGCAAGAGCGACAGCCGCTTCTTGACGGTCGAGGATTTCGAGGGCGCGGAGGCCGTGATCGACCTGGTCGCGATTTCGAACGATCCATCGGGCGAGGAGTTCCGCAAGGAGACGCTGGCGATCAACTGGCGCGCGCGCTCCTCGACCGCCGCGCTCGCCAAGGAGGCGGGGGTCAAGCGCTACGTCCTGCCCTCGTCCTGTTCGATATACGGGTTCCAGGACAAGGAGACCGTGGTCGACGAGAGCTGGCCGACCAACCCGTTGACCACCTACGCCGTGGCCAACGAGAAGGCCGAGCACGATACCATGGCGCTGGCCGACGACGGTTTCTGCGTCGTGGTGCTGCGCCAGGCCACGGTCTACGGGCTCAGCTCGCGGATGCGGTTCGACCTGGCGATCAACGGCATGACCTACGGCGCCTACAAGACCGGCACCCTGCCGCTGATGCGCGACGGCTCGCAGTGGCGGCCGATGGTGCACGTGGCCGATACCGCGTCGGCGCAGATCTTCATGCTGGACGCGCCGGCCGAGCGGGTGAACGGCCAGATCTTCAACGTGGGCAGCGCCGAGAACGTGTACCAGCTGGGTCCGCTGGCCGAGATCGTGGCCAATGCCGTGCCGCGCGACGTGGCGGTCGAGTTCTACGGCGACGTCGACCACCGCAGCTACCGCGTGGCGTTCGACAAGATCGAGGCGCTGGGATGGAAGGCCGCGCGCACCGCCGGCGACGGCGTGGCCGAGATCTGTGCCGCCATGGACCGGGGCCTGGACAAGGACGAGCGCACGATCACGCTGGCCTGGTATCGCAAGCTGGAGGACATGCGCCGCCAGATCGCCGAGGTCGAGCTGCACGGCGGTATCCTGCGTCTGTGATGCCATCCCCGCCCATCCCGGCGGTGCGTCGAACGCACCCGACCGGGCGCCTCTGGGGTGCGTGCACCGCACCGCTAGACCGGCCCCCTCAAGACCCGCCCACAGACCCGCCCACACGGCACCGAGGAGAACGCGATGGTCGATATCCTGCTCACCGGCGCCACGGGCCAGCTCGGCTGGGAGGTCACCCGCCGCGCCCCAGCCGCCGGCCTGACGGTCACGCCGCTTGCCCGCGACACGCTGGACATCACCGACCGCGCCGCGGTGCGCGCGGCCGTGGCCACCCACAAGCCGCGTCTGGTGCTGAACGCCGCCGCCCACACCCGGGTGGACAAGGCCGAGGACGAGGAGCGCGACGAGACCTACGCCGCCAACCGCGACGCGCCCGCCTACATGGCCGAAGCCTGCGCCGAGCAGGGTGCCGCGTTCCTGCATTACTCGACCGACTACGTGTTCGACGGCACGGCGACCCGGCCCTACCGCGAGGACGATCCCACCGCCCCCCTCGGCCACTACGGCCAGGCCAAGCTGGAGGGCGAGCGCCTGGTCGCCGAGCGGGCCGAGCGCTACGCCATCCTGCGCACCGCCTGGGTGTTCGGCGTGCGCGGCCACAACTTCGTGCGCACCATGGTGCGGCTGGCCCAGGCGCACCCGCGGCTGCGCGTCGTCGACGACCAGCGCGGCGCGCCGACCTTCGCGGGGCACCTGGCCGACGCGGCTCTGGCCCTGGTGCCGCGCCTGATCGACGGTACCGCGGGCGCCGAGGGCTATGGCCTGTTCCACTGCGCCGGCGGGGGCGAGGTGTCCTGGTGCGGTTTCGCGCGCGAGATCATGGCGCGCACGGCCGCGACCACCGGCAAGGAACCGCCCGTCGACGCGATCACCACGGCCGAGTTCCCGACCCCCGCCAAGCGGCCGGCCTACTCGCGCCTGGACGGCGCCAAGCTCGCCCGCGTCCACGGCATCGCCCTGCCCGACTGGTCGGACGGACTGGACGCCATGCTGGCCGAGTTCCTGCCCGCCTGGGTCGAGGAGCAGGCCCGAGCGAAAGCGTCGTGAGGGCCGGGCGGTGAAGGGCATCATCCTGGCCGGCGGTTCCGGTACCCGGCTCTGGCCGATGACCAAGGCGGTGTCGAAACAGCTCCTCCCCGTGTTCGACAAGCCGATGATCTATTACCCGCTCACCACGCTGATGCTGGGGGGGATCCGGGACATCCTGATCATCACCACCCCGCGCGACGCGCCGCAATTCCGCGAGCTGATCGGCGACGGCGCACAGTGGGGCCTGAATATCGCCTGGGCCGAACAGCCCAGCCCCGACGGCCTGGCGCAGGCGTTCCTCATCGGGCGCGATTTCGTGGGCGGCGACAGCGCCACGTTGGTGCTGGGCGACAACATCTTCTACGGCCACGGGCTGACCGAGAAGCTGCGCACCGCCATCGCCCGCGCCGAGGCCGGCGAGGGCGCCACCGTCTTCGGCTATCAGGTGCGCGACCCCGAGCGGTTTGGCGTGGTGTCCTTCGACGAGGCCGGGCGCGCCGTGTCCATCGAGGAGAAACCCGCCCACCCGCAGAGCGCCTGGGCCGTAACGGGCCTGTATGTCTATGACAACTCGGTGCTGCAAGTGGCGGCGGGGATCCAACCCTCGGCCCGCGGCGAGCTGGAGATCACCGACGTCAATGCCGCGTTCCTGGACGGCGGGCGCCTGTTCGTCGAGACGCTGGGCCGCGGCTACACCTGGTTCGACACCGGCACCCACGCCAGCCTCGCCAAGGCGACCGCGTTCATGCAGGTGACCGAGGAGGTGCAGTCCCAGCGGATCGCGGTGCCCGAGGAGATCGCCTTTCGCGCCGGCTGGATCGATCGCGCGGCGCTGCAGGCCCACGGCGAGGCGCTCAAGAAGAACGGCTACGGCCAGTACCTGCTGCAGATCGCCAGCGAAGCGTGAGCGCGCGGCTGTTGCAGGGCATTGGCCTGGTTGCCCGCCCCATCGCTCACCCGTTCTTCATCTTTCCCGGCGATGTTGTGCCCGAGGCGAAGCCCAAGGGCGATGCGGGGGTGAAACGTGAAGATCGATGTGAGCGAGACTGGCGGCTGTGTGATCGTTCGGCTGGGCGAGCGGCGGCTGGACCATGAGATCTCCGCCAAGTTTCGCGACACGGTGCTGGAGCGGGCGCGCTCGCTGCAGCATGTCCTGGTGCTGGATCTGAGCGCGGTCGAGTTCATCGACAGTTCGGGGCTGGGCGCGATCATCGGCCTGCGCAAGCGCCTCGGCTGGTCGATCCGCATCGTGCTCGCCGGGCTGCGCAGCCCCGTCTATCGGGTCTTCGAGCTGGCGACCGTGACGTCGATCTTCACCTTCTACACCTCTGTCGAGGCCGCGCTGGGCCACATGGGCGTCGCCCCCAACGCCGACGCCGCGCCCCCCCAGGAACCAAACCGCGCCTCCGGCGACTAGGTGTTCCGGGCGCTCCGCGCGCCGCCGGGTCTGGCGTGCGTCCCTCGCGCTGTGCCCCGCGTGCTGGGCGATGCGTCGCCGCGGCCGGGATCTCCGCCGGTACGAAGCCGGGATCCCCGCCGTTACATTGCTAGCCGACGTTGGGGTCGGTCGCTGATAGCTGGTCTCTGATGGCTGATCGCCGGCCGCTGGTGCTGGCCACTGGTCGCCGGTTGCTAGGCGCTGATCTCTGATCGCTCGCCGCTGTTCGCTGGTCGCTATCCAATGGCCGCTGATCGCTGATCGCTGGCCACTGATCGCTGGCCTCTGGCTGCTGGTCGCTGGTCGCTGATCTCTGGTCGCCGGTCGCTATGTCAGCTGCTGACCCTGCAGGGTGATATGGCGCTGTTTCGCGCGGCGACCGCCTCCCTTTTTGGTCACGTGGGTAGACTGCGGGCGGTCCGCCGAGAAAGCGCCGTCGCTTCGGTCTGGTCGCTGGTCACTAGTCCCTGGTCGCGGGTCCTTGTTGGCTGGTCGCTGGCCGCTACGTCGGCTGCTGACCCTGCAGGTTGGTTTGGTGCTGTTGCGCGCGGCGACCGCCTCGCTTTTGGTCACCTGGGTAGACTGCAGGCGGTCGGCCGAGAAAGCGCCGTCGCTTCGGTCTGGTCGCTGACCGCTATGTCGGCTGCTGACCTTGCAGGTTGGTTTGGCGCTGTTGCGCGCGGCGACTGTCTCGCTTTTGGTCACCTGGGTAGACTGCAGGCGGTCGGCCGAGAAAGCGCCGTCG
>JBCCMW010000181.1:0-8244 GCA_039026175.1 Pseudomonadota bacterium | reverse complement strand
GATCTGGGGCAGCTACTACTGGTATCCGCGCTGGGGCTGGTACTTTACCGCCACGGTGGCGAGCGCGACGCTGGTGTACGTCGCCACGCTGCCCGACGATAAGGCGTGCGAGGCCGTCACGTCGGAGGGCGAGACGCTCTATGTCTGCGACGGCGTGCTGTACCGCGCGACGCTGTACGAGAACGAGAAGGTCTACGAGATCGTCTCGGAGCCCGAGGAGGAGGTCGACCCCGACGCTGGCGTGACCGACAGCTTCGCCGCGTCGGGCGTGCTGCAGCTCACCTCGCCGCGCCTCCGCGGGCCCGAGGTGCTGGCGCTGCAAAAGGAGCTGTCCGCGCGCGGCTACGATCTGGGCACGCCCGATGGCGTGTTCGGGCCGGCCACCGACCGTGCCCTGCGCGCCTTTCAGGAGGCCGAGGGGCTGCCGGCCTCGGGCGTTCTGACCGCGCCGACGGCCACGGCCCTCGGTCTCTGACCCCAGCCCCCGCGAGGCACGCTTGCCAGCATCGATGTCGGCCGGCCGTGCCCGGGTGGCGTCGGCGCCCGCGCGCCCAGGTGCGCGCCAAACCGCGCGCGCAGTCGTGCGCCCAGGTGCGCGCCAAACCGCGCGCGCAGTCGTGCGCCCAACCGCGCTCCCAGTTGCACTCCCTGGCGCGTCCCCTGTCGCGCGCGCGTTTGGCCGGCGTCCGGCTTTGGTGTAGCCCTACGGCGCGCGGCATAGGTCGCGAAGCGGGGGCTCGGCGATGCGCTGGCAAGACGTGACGCTGACCGACGCGCCGCCCATCCAGCGGATTGCCACGGTCAACGATCTTTATGAGATACGCTTTTCGGCCGACGGGCTGGCCGCGGTCGAGGTGGCGTCCGCGCTGTTGGACTGCCTGCCGCTGGTGGGTGCCGAGCGCAGCGGCGGGCCGCGGCTGACGGCGCTGGTCGAGCTGATCCGCAGGCGGGGGTTCCGCAGCGACGACCCGATCGTCTGCCGCATCGGCATGCGCGGGCGCTGGGTGCTGATGGACGGTGGGCACCGGATCACCGCGCTGCGGATCCTCAGGCGCGACTGGCTGGCCCGGCTGTTCGGCCCCCGCATCGACACGCTGTACTTCCTGCTGTTCACCACGCCCGACAGCTGGTGCAAGCTGCGCCCGCCCCCAGGCTCGGTCATCGACAGCGCCAACGGGTCGCCCGCGCGGCAGAACGGCGCCGGCGCGGCGCCCGCGGCGAGCGACGGCTAGGACGCCTCCTGCGGCATGTCGGTCTTGGGCGCGGGGTGGGCGGGTGATGCTGTCGGCCGCGCGTCGGCGGGCGGCGACAGCGCAGGCGCCGCGGCAGGCAGCTCTGCCGCCCGCTGCACCCGCACCGGCGGGGCGGCGCCGTCCTTGCCCTCGCCCATCCACAGCGTGAGATGCGGGAACGGGATCTCGATCCCCGCCCGGTCGCAGGCCTTTTTGAGCAGCTCGGTATAGCGCCGGCCGACGGCCCACTGGTTGCCCGGCGTGGTCTTGATCCGCGCGCGCAGCACCACCGCGCTGTCGCCCAGTTCCTGGACGCCGAACCATTCGAAATCGCCCGCGATCTTGGTGCGCCAGTCCGGATCGGCGCGCAGGTCGTCGAAGCAGGCGACCATCACGGCCTTGGCCTGGTCCACATCCTCGCGATACGCGATGCCGAGATCGGCCACGTGATAGGCGAAGCCGCGCATATAGTTCGACACCGACGAGACCGACGAAAACGGGATCACGTGGAACACCCCCTCGAGATCGCGCAGCGAGACCGAGCGGATGGTGAGCTTCTCGACCGCGCCGGTGGTACCGCCCACGGTGATCACGTCGCCCACGTTGATGGCGTTCTCGAACTGGATGAAGATGCCGGTGATAATGTCCTCGACCATCTTCTGGGCGCCGAAGCCGATGGCCAGGCCCAACACGCCGGCCGAGGCGATCAGCGGCGCGATGTCGATGCCGATCTCGGACAGCGAGAACATCGTCGTGACGACCATGATGGCGATGGTGCCGGCATTCTTGAGCAGGGTCAGCAGCGTCTGCTCGCGCGAGGTAACCAAGCGGAACCCCCGGGGCGTCAGCCGGTAGTCGATCCACGAGGTCAGCGCCAGCCACACCACGAAGGCGATCAGGATGATGGCCAACACGCTGACCAGCGTGGATGTCGCGTCGCCTCCGAGCTCGCTGTCCAGCCAGGCGTCCACGTCCATCAGCCCGATCACGTCGGCGGCAAACCCCAGCACCGCGATCATCACCAGGAACCGGACCAGCCGCAGGAACGCGGGGACAAAGGTGTTGAGCCGCCGCTCCAACAGCGGCAGCGTCTGATGCACCCCGCCCGGCACGCGCACCCCGCGCGACGCGCTTTTGGACAGGATCGCGGTGACCAGGGCGCCCAGGACGATAATGCCCAGGATCTTGCCCGTACCCGCCAGCACCGGCAGCACCTGCCCGGTTTCAGCCACGGCCGAGACGAACACGAAGCCCAGGTACAGCAGCACCCCGATCCAGGCGTGGCGCGAGACCGCGGCCAGCACCTCGAGTGTCACGTCGCCGCCGTGCACTTTGGCCTGGTGGGCGAAATAGGCGGCGGGCGCGCGGCGGTGCACGACGACCAGCATCATCGCCAGCACCAACACCACGACGTAGACCATCACCCCGAAGGCCCGGCCGGTGAACAGGTTGACCAGTTCGTTGACCAGCGGCATCAGCAGCAGCCGGCCATAGCCCAGGATCGAGATCAGGACGCTGCTCCACCACGCCCAGTACGAGGCGACGGCATCGCCGAGCGGCACGATGCGCAGCCGCCGCTCGCTGGGCGAGAGACCGATGCGCACGATCATCTTGGTCAGCTCGACCGCGAGGAACGCGTTCAGGAACATCGCCTGGTAGATCGAGAGCGCGCCGATCTCGCCGCGCAGGTACAGCGCGATGGCATTGCCCGATCCCCAGGCCAGCAGCACGGTCATCAGGTCGATCGCCACCGACACCGCGAACACCCAGACAAGCTGCCCCGCGGCGCCGCCGGCCGCGCGTTCGGCCATCGAGCGCCGGAGCGGGCGCGCCAGCCGGCGCAGGATTAGGAAGGTCGCGAAGGTCGTGAGGATGGTCAGGCCGATCTCCTCGGCCAAGGCGATCAGGCGATCTTTATCGACCTTGGCAAACCCGGCCATTCGGCGATGGGTGGCGGCGACGCCAGCATAGAAGCTGCTGAGCCGCTGCGCGATCTCGGCGGCGGCGTCGCTGGTGATCTCGCCGATGCGGCGGCCCAGCGACAGGCGCGGCGGACCGCTCTCGGCGGCCTCGGTCGCGGCCGCGTCCTCGGCCGTGCGCGCGGCCGAGGCGACGGTGGGGGCATCGCCGCTGGCGTGGGCTTGCGCGGCGCGCGCGGCCGCCGTGGGCATGGGCGCAGGACCCTCCGCCTCGGCCTCCAGCCGCTCCAGCGCCCGGATCAGCCGCTGCCGCGTGGCCCGGTCGCGCAGCAGGTCGATCAGCGGGTCCTCGTCCGCCGCCGGGGCCTGCGGCGATGCCGGCGTTGCCGCACTGCCGGCAGCCGCCCCGGTCGCGCCGACGCTGTGCGAGGGGACGGCCGCGAGCCCACCGCCCCTCCACACGCCGCCTGTCGCCACGCCGCGGGGCATCGGGCCGGCCGAGGGATCGTCGGCGGCATCATCCTGTCCCGGCCCGCCATCGTCGGCCTGTCCGGTCGAGACGAACGGCTGGGCCATGGCCGGGGCCACGCCCGAGAGCCCTGCTGCGCCAGCGACCAACGCGCCGAGCAGCAGCAGCACCGTGATCGCGGGGGCGGTGCGCACGACCCGTCCGGCGCCCGCGCCGGGCAAGCCGAATGCCGAACGCATCGAGGCGAACGCGGAAGCGATCATGAAGGCGCGTCTCCGTCCTGGGCGTGGCGTCGGGGCGCTCGGCTCGGCCACATCGGTGGCGCGCGCGGCTGCCATGTCCGGGGGAAGTAGCCGCTGCGCCGCGGCGGACCAACACGTAAGCATCGCTGACCCGTGCCGTTGTCAATTTCGCCCCATCGACGCACTTAGTAGGCTGGGGGGGCGTGCGGCCGCGACTTCGGGTCACTGATACCGGGGGTGCGCGTCGGAGCCGGGCGCCCGGGATCGACGGCTAGGACCAGGGGGCGGACCATGGATTTCCTGTCTTTCGAAGGCTTCGACGCGGGCACCGTGGCGGTCACGGCGCTGTTCCTGTTCGCGCTGGTGCTGGTCGCCCGCGCGATCCGCACCGTGCCGCAGGGCGAGCAGTGGACGGTCGAGCGCTTCGGCCGCTTCATCCGGGTGATGGAGCCGGGCCTGCGCTTTATGTTCCCGCTGATCGACGGCATCGGCCAGAAGCTCAACATGATGGAGACGGTGCTCGACATCGACGGGCAGATCGTCATCACCCGCGACAACGCCCAGGTGCAGGCCGACGCGGTGGCCTTCTACCAGGTCGTCGACGCGCCCCGGGCCGCCTACGAGGTGCGCGATCTGGAACTGGCGCTGCAGAACCTCAGCCAGACCAACATCCGCTCGGTGATCGGTGCGATGGATCTGGACGACGTGCTGTCGAACCGCGATCTGATCAACTCGAAGCTGCTGACGGTGATCGACGACGCAGCCACGCCCTGGGGCGTCAAGGTCACGCGCGTCGAGATCAAGGACCTCAACCCGCCCGAAGATATCGTCAAGGCGATGGCCAGCCAGATGAAGGCCGAGCGCGAGAAACGGGCCGAGGTGCTGACGGCCGAGGGCGAGAAGCAGGCCGCGATCCTCAAGGCCGAGGGTTTGAAGGAGAGCCAGATCCGCGAGGCCGAGGGCCGGCGCGAGGCCGCGTTCCTGGACGCCGAGGCGCGCGAGCGCGAGGCCAAGGCCGAGGCGGAGGCGACGCGCATGGTGTCGGACGCCATCGCCCAGGGCGACGTGCAAGCCATCAACTATTTCGTCGCGACCAAATATACCGAAGCGCTGGCCCACATGGCCGCCGCCCCCAACACCAAGACGATCATCGTACCGATCGAGGCTGCGGGCATCGCCGGCGCGGTCAGCGGCATCGCCCAGTTGACGGGGCTGACGGGCCGCGACGGATCGACCCCGCCCGCACCCAGGCCGAACGGGAGCGCGCCGTGACGCAGGCGCCCCTGCCGCGGGGCTGAGCGATGCCGTTCAACCTGATCGTGTTCGCGTTTCTGAACGGCATCTCGCCCTGGTGGTGGATCGCGCTGGCGCTGGTGATCGGCGTGATCGAACTCACCATCATGTCCACCTACCTGATCGGCCCGGCGCTGGCGGCGGCGACGGTGGGCGTGGCGCTGATGATCGAGCCTTCGCTCTCGGGCACCGCGCAGGTGGGCATCCTGGCGGTGTCGGTCCTGTTCTACGGCGGGGTCGCCTATCTGCTGGCCCGGCGCTACCGCGCCCAGCAGGACGGCAGCGGCACGCTGAACCGCCGGGGCGCCGAACTGGTGGGCCGCGAGGCCGTGGTCGAGACCGCGTTCACGGGCGGGATCGGCCGGGTCACGATCGACGGCGTCGGCTGGCGCGCGCGGTTGGACAAGCCCGGCGCCCCGCCCGCCACGGCACCGAAGCCGGGCGACCCGATCCAGGTGACCGGACTGGACGGCGCCACGTTGGTGGTCGCCCCGTCGCCGGCGGCCCCCTGAGGGCGACCGCGGCCCGCGGTGGCCGCGGCCCGGGGTTGTTCGCTTTGGGGGTGCCTGGCCCGGGGTGCCCGGCCCGGGGTGCCTGGCCCGGGGTACCCGGCCCGGGGTGCTTGGCCCGGCGTGCCCGGCCCGGGGTGCTTGGCCCGGCGTGCCCGGCCCGGCGTGTCCGGCCCGGGGTGCCCGGCCCGCGGTGTCTGGCCCGGGGTACCCGGCCCGGGGTGCCCGGCCCGGGGTGCCGGGTGTGGGGGTGTCCGGTTCTGGGGCGTCCGGTTTCTGGGCACCGTCAGCCGTGAAAAATCCCAAAATTCGCCCTGTTCCTGTGGACATCTGCCCCTGAGCGCAGTGCGGCATGGCCGGGGGGCATGCCGTCTGCGCGAGTGTCCTTAAGGGTTGCCGGGTCCCGCCGGTGGTCCGCCGCGCCGGGTGCCGAGGCTGCCCCGGCGCGTCGCGGAGGGAAGAAGGAAGGGAAATCCCATGCAGTATCGTCGCGCGCTGGCCAGTGTATCGACCCTGGCGGTTGCCTTTGCGCTAACGGCGCTGGTCGAAACGCCGGCCCAGGCGCAGTCGCAGATCGCCTGCGGCGGCGACTACGTGGTCACGCCGGGCGATACGCTCAGCGAGATCGCGGTGCGGGCCTACGGTGCCGGCCGTTTCGGCCCGATCTTCGAGGCCAACCGCGGCACGATCTCGAGCCCGCAGCGGCTGGAGGTCGGCTATCGGCTGTTCATTCCATGCCTGGACGGGCAGGGCCGCCCGCTGCCCCGGGGGGTGACGACGGCGCGCCCGACGCCGGCGCCCGAGCCGGAGCCCGAGGCGGTCGAGACCGCCGCCGTCACACCCGACCCCTCGCCGACCTTCCAGACCGCGCCCAACGCGCTGCGCCAGGCGATCATCGCCCAGGTGCCGGACGGCTCGACCGTGCGGCTGCTGGCGGTGCAGCCAAGCGCGCCGCTGGTGGGCGAGCTGCTGCCCGAGGGCGGCATGCTGACCGAGCTGATCCAGCGCTCGCTGTTGCGCGCGCCGGTCGCGCTGGACTTCGAAGTGACCTTCGAGGGCGGCGAGACGGCGATGGACGTGGCCGCCGGCGACTTCGATCTGGGCTTTCCCGTCGCGCGCCCCGACTGCGAGGCCGCGGCGCTGGACCCGACCTCGGCTGCCATCTGCGCCAACTTCGAGTTTTCGGCCCCGCTCTATGCCGAGGGCATCGGCATGTTCGTCACCAAGACGGGCGATTTCGCCGCCGCTTCGGGCCCGCGCGATCTCTACGGCAGCCGTCTCTGCCGGCCCGAGGGCATGGGTACCGGCGATCTCGCGGCCTCGGGCCTGGTCGAGCCGAACGTCAGCATCGTCTCGGCCAGCAACATTCAGGAGTGCTTCCAGATGCTGGCCTACGGCGATGTCAGCGTCGTCTCGGTGTCCGAGGAGGCCGGCATGGCTGCCGCCACCGCGCTGGACATGAGCCGCCGCGTCGTGACGCTGGCAGGCATCGGCCGCGGGCAGAGCATGCACGTGGTCACGCCGCGCGACAACGCGCTGGGCCGCGCTTATCTGGAGGTGATCAACGAGGGTCTGGCCGAGATGCGCGCGTCGGGCGAGTACGAGGCGATCGTCGAAAACCACCTGGCCTTTGCCCGCCTCAACTGAGGCAGGCGCCGGAGACGCCGGCGCCCGTGCGCGACGGGGGCCGCCGTTCGAAACCGCGAGGGACGGTGCGATGGGGCGCTGCCGGGCAACCGGCGGCGCCTCAGGCGTTTTTCGCCGCCTCGGCCAGGATCGTGCGCACCAGGGTATCCAGCGTGTCGATGTCGCGGTCGACAATGCCCATCGCCCGCAGCGCCGCCGCCGTCTCGTGCAGATACTCGGCGTTCGAGCCCATCGGCCCGTGCGCCGCGGCGATGATCGCCGCCTGCTCGTCCAGGCCGATCGGCCCGGCATACTGTGGGTGCGTGCGGTCCAGGATGTAGCAGATCGCCTCCACCTCCTCGGGCAGGCGCCCGATCTCGGGGTCGCCGAGCAGGGTGATCGGGTGCAGCACCTCGAAGTAGCTGCGGGTCACCAGCTCGCGCTCGGCCAGATAGTCGCGCACCTCCTCGTCGCGCGTCGGGCACACCCGGAAGGCGACGCCGGTGCAGGTGGCGTTGGGGTCCCAGTCCAGCCCCAGCACCAGGCCCGGGCGCTCGGGCGTGCCGCGATAGCGGATCGACGTCAGGCGGAACGCGCGGCGGTAGCCCTTGAGCCGCGCGGGGCGGCGTTCGAGGTAGGGAAAGCCCGGCTTCCAGATCAGCGAGCCATAGCCGAACACCCAGAAGCCGCGCTCGCGCAGCAGCGGCGCGGGCGAGGAGCGATCGCCGGTGTGCGCCGTGCCGCCCACGGCATCGCCCGTCGCCGCCGCGCCGGCGGGCGCCGGGGGCCGGGCGCACTGGCCGCGGATCGGAACGCGTGGCATCGGCGTCATGGCGTCTCTCCTCGCCAGCGTCTATATCGGCCGTCGGCAGCCGGGGCTAGCAGGCGGCGCCAGCAGGCGGCGCCAGCAGTCGGGGCCAGCAGTCGGGGCCAGCAGTCGGGGCCAGCAGTCGG
>JBCCMW010000180.1:0-8290 GCA_039026175.1 Pseudomonadota bacterium | reverse complement strand
CTGGGCCTGGGGTGACTGGGCCTGGGGTGACTGGGCCTGGGGTGACTGGGCCTGGGGTGACTGGGCCTGGGGTGACTGGGCCTGGGGTGACTGGGCCTGAGGTCACTGGGCCTGAGGTCACCGGGCCTGGGGTCACCGGGCCTGGGGTCACCGGGTCGGGGCTTACAGGGTATCGGCTCGTGGGCTTGGGTTCTGGCGCCGGAGCCGCCAAGGGTATGCGCCATGGCGCCGCCGCGACAGGCTGCGTCGCGCGCGCTAGACGGCCGCCCGGAGAGACCGGGCGAGGCGGGACGGGAGACAGACATGGGCAAGCTCGACGTGCAGACCGACGGGCAGCGGCTGCCCGGCATCTTTGCGACCGAAGCGCCCTATGCGCTGGCGCGCGCCTGGCTGGCCGAGGCCGAAAAGTCCGAGCCCGAGGACGCCAACGCCATCGCGCTGGCCACCGCCGACCGCGACGGCCTGCCCAACGTGCGCATGGTGCTGCTGAAGGAGATCGAGGACAGCGAGGCCACCGGCGGCTTCGTCTTCTACACCAATTTCGAGGGCGCCAAGGGCCGCGAGCTGGCCGCCAACATGCAGGCCGCCGGGGTGCTGCACTGGAAGTCGTTGCGGCGTCAGCTGCGCCTGCGTGGCCCGGTCGAGCGGGTCGAGGATGCGGTCGCCGACGCCTACTACCAGAGCCGGGCCTACAAGAGCCGGATCGGCGCCTGGGCCAGCGCCCAGTCGCGCCCGCTGGAGACGCGCGAGAGCCTGATGGCCAAGGTCGCGGCGACGGCGGCGCGCTATCCCGTGAACCCACCGCGCCCGCCGCACTGGGGCGGCTTTCGCATCCGCCCGGTCGAGATCGAATTCTGGGCAGACGGCGCGTTCCGCCTGCACGACCGCTTCCGCTGGACCCGCGCGGCCCCCGACGCCGCCGATTGGACGGTGCAGCGCCTCAACCCGTGATCGCCACACCGCGGGACGCGTGCAACGCCCCATCGCATCGAATGCGCGCGAGACGCACCGAGGCGGCCAAGGGCGCGCGCGCTGCGTCACCGGGCCGGCGGTGCGGCGTTCGCTTCTCGTGCGGCGGGCCCAAGCAGTTGCGGGCTGCCAGGGTGCGCAGGGATCGGCGCCGTGGTAACCAGTCGCTTACAGGGCTCGCCGGAGCCCACCAGGCACGGAGGCGGGCATGGACGAGGTATCGAGCCCAGGGCGCGGGGCGCCCGCCAGCGGACGGGGCGGCGGCTGTCCCGTGCACGCCGACGGCGCCCGCGGCTCGGACGCCAGCGCCACCGCCGGCGCTAGGGCCACGACTGCCGCGGCGCCCGCCACCCTCCGCCGGCGGGGCGAGCGGCCGACCCTCCTGCTGACCGGCGCCAGCCGGGGCATCGGCCACGCCACGGTCAAGCGCTTCTCGGCCGAAGGCTGGCGGGTGATTACCTGTTCGCGCAACGCCTTCCCGGAAAACTGCCCCTGGCCCGCGGGCGCCGAGGATCACATCCAGCTCGATCTCGCCTCGCCCCAGTCCACCATCGACGCCGTCGCCGAAATCCGGCGGCGCCTGGGCAGCACCGACGACGCCCCCGCACCGCTGGAGGCGCTGGTCAACAACGCCGGCATTTCGCCCAAGGGCGAGGGCGGCGCGCGGCTCAACACCATCGACACCGACCTGCGCGACTGGGGCCGCGTGTTCCACGTCAACTTCTTCGCGGCCATCGTGCTGGCGCGCGGTTTGTTCGCCGAGCTCAAGGCCTCGCAGGGCGCCGTGGTCAACGTCACCTCGATCGCCGGCAGCCGGGTGCACCCGTTCGCCGGCGCCGCTTACTCGACGTCCAAGGCAGCGCTCGCCGCGCTGACCCGCGAGATGTCCCACGATTTCGGCCCGCACGGGATCCGCGTCAACGCGATCGCGCCGGGCGAGATCGAGACCGCCATCCTGTCGCCGGGGACCGAGAAGCTGACCGCCGGGATCCCGATGCGCCGGCTGGGCCAGACCGGCGAAGTGGCGGACGTGATCTATTATCTGTGCTCGCCCCAGTCGTCCTATGTCACGGGCACCGAGATCGAGATCAACGGCGGCCAGCACGTCTGATCCCCCCTCCACGTCTGACCCCGCACGTCTGATCCCCGGGGCCGCGCCGCGCACCGGGCGTAAGACATCCCACAGCGACAAGGGCGGAGCCGCGATGATCGAGCTCTACACGTGGAGCACGCCGAACGGGCGCAAGGTGTCGATCCTGCTCGAGGAGCTCGGCATCCCCTACAGCGTCCATCCCATCGACATCGGCAAGGGCGAGCAGCATGCGCCCGCCTTCCTGGAGATCGCGCCCAACAACCGCATCCCCGCGATCCGCGACACTGAAAGCGGGCTCACGCTGATGGAATCGGGCGCGATCATGCTGCACCTGGCCGAGACGCACGGCCGTTTCATCGGGACGGGCGAGACGCGCGCCCGGGCGATCGAGTGGCTGATGTGGCAGATGGGCGGCCTTGGCCCCATGGCCGGCCAGGCGCACCATTTCCTGCACTACAACCGCGGCAAGGCGCCCTATGCCGAAGAGCGCTATGCCGCCGAGACCAAGCGGCTCTACGGCGTGCTGGATCGGCGGCTGGCGGCGCATGGGCACGTGGCCGGCGAGTACACCATTGCCGACATGGCGATCTTTCCCTGGGTTGCGCGCCACCCGCGCCAGGACATCGATCTGGCCGCCTTTCCGGCCGTGCAGAGCTGGTACCGCAGCCTGGCTGAGCGGCCGGCCGTGGTGCGCGGCTACAACGTGCCCATCGCCGAGGAGATGCCCCAGGCGTGAACCCCAGGCATGAGACTGGGCGTCATCCCGAGCCTGACCCCCCCCGCCGGAACCCGGGCGTAAACCCAGGCTGCAACCCGGGCCCGAACCCAGATCCGGGCGCACCGCCGGGCGCCGGGCCGGCGCCGGTTTCCCGCCGCCGCTGCGTTACGCAAAGGAAGCTGACCGGAGCAGGGCGCACCGCAGCCGCGGCAGCCCACCTGGCAGTGCGGCGAAGAGAGCGGCGAGGAGCGCGACGATGCCGGAGCAGGAGATGCTGCAGATCCCGTGCAGCGCCACGACGGGCAGCAACACCAGGCACGACTACTGGACGTTCAATCACATCCTGCCCGAGAAGTACTGCTACGTCTGGGGCTGGCTGCTGACGGCCATGCTGACCGCGCGCCGGGCCGACCGGGCGGAGACGCACCTGCGCCTGCTGTTACCCCGCGTGCGCTTGGACGGCGTGACCGACGAGAACCGCGCCAAGGTGGCCGACACCCTTGGCCACGCGGCCATGCGCCTGTCCTTTATCGGCTTTTACGGCCCGCCCCAGGCCAATCGGCGCCGCGATCCCGGCGCCCGGCCGGAACCGCAGCGCCCGCGCAATTTTCCCGCAGCGCTGTGGAGCGACCTGCAGACCGTGCGCCGGATGATCGAGCGCGCGGCGCCGCACATCAGACGCGACGTGTCGCGCGTGCCCTTCGACGCCGGCGTCGTCGACATGGAAGAGTTGCACACGGTGATGAAGCGCTTTCTGCGGCTGGTGCGCTGGCGCTACGACTTTGATCCCGCCGATTGGATGTATGTCGAGAAGGCGGGCGGCGGCGGCTCGGTAAAGGGTCAGTTCTGGTACTACTTCGACGACGCGTCGCTGCGCGATTTTCCCGAGCGCTTGGCTGACACTTACCGCTTTCGGCTAAGCCGGCTCCGCAAGTATCTGGAGAGCCCGTTTCCCGGTTGCGAGATCACCGAGCATCGCCGCCCGCTGGAGCGGCGCCGGCGCGAGCAGCACTTTGCCCTGCGCACCGACGACGAGGCGGCGCAGGGCTGGTATCTGGGCGGCGACCCGATGGCGGTGCTGCGCGACCGGCGCCAGATCGAGGCCGCGGGCCGGGACCGCTTTTTCGTCTGCATGCGCGACTACAGCGACACGAACGACGTGTACCTGGAGCGGGTCGCGACGATCCGGCTGACCGGCTCCGTGGTGCCGCGGCCTGAGGGCACGCGGCCCGGTGCCCTGTCGGGCGCCATGCCCGGCTGAGCCGCGGACCCGGTTCGCGCCGCCGTGCCGGGCGACATCGCGCCCGCCGATCAGTCCGGCGTCACCAGCACGCCGCCGGGGCGCGATGCTTCGACCGCGGTATGCGCCTCGGCGATGCGCGACAGCGGCAGCGACATGGTCGCGTCATGCTCGATCAGCCCCTGCGACAGCCAGGTGGTAAGCTGCGCCTCGCCCAGCCGGCGGCGGATCGGGTCCAGCAAGTACACGATCAGGGTCCAGATCCGCTGGTTGCGAAACATGAAGGTCGTGAACGCCAGCGGGGCCGGATGCGGGCCGCTCGAGGCGTAGCCGACCACCGTGCCACCCGGCGCCAGCACCGCCTGGGTGACGGCCAGGTTGGCGGCGAAATCGACGTCGACGATCCGCGCGACACCTTGACCTCGCGTGATCTCCATCACCCGCGCGGCCACGTCTTCGGTGCGGTAGTCGATGATCTCGTGCGGCCCGGCGACGAGGCTGGAGACGCCCGCCGCCTTGGCGGCCGAGACGGTGGCGATCACCCGGGCGCCGGCCAGGCGGGCCATCTGCACGGCATAGCGGCCGACCCGGCCCGCGGCGCCCGTGACCAGCACCGTCTGCCCGCCGACCGGGCCGTCGCCCATCACCGCGGCCCAGGCGGTCATCGCCGGGATGCCCAGCATCGCGCCATGCTCGACGCTGACCGGATCGGGCAGCGCCACGGCCTGCTCGGCCGGCAGCAGGATGTGGCTGGCCGCGGTGCCGTGCTGGCGCTGCCACTGCCCGTTCCACAGCCACACGCGCTGGCCGACCCGCGCGGGGTCGACGCCCGTGCCCACGGCCGCAACCACGCCCGCCCCGTCCGAGTGCGGGACGACATAGTCGTAGGACATCTCGGCCCCGGGCCGCAGGCCGGCGCGCAGCTTCACGTCGCTGGGGTTGACGGCCGAGGCATGCACCTCAACCAGCACCTCGCCGGGCCCGGGGTCGGGGGTGGGCAGGTCGACGACCTCCAGCACGGCCTCGGCGGGGCCGAAGCGGCGGTAGAGCGCGGCTTTCATGGGGCCCCGCCGCCGGAATGGCCGATCAGCGCCAGGGTCCGCCCATCGCGTTCGCCGCCGTAAAAGGCGTCCAGCGCCTCGGCAAACGCGCCCGCCCCAGGCCCGTCGCCGGCCGCCGCCTCGAACAGGGTGAGGCACGAGCGGAACTTGAGATCGTCTGGCGTGCCCAGGATCGTGCGCGCTGCGGTGTCGCGGTGGCGCAGGATCGCGGCCACGCACGCGTGCAGCCGCGGGCCCAGCACCGGGTGGGCCAGGTAGGTGCGCGCCTCGGCCAGGTCGGCGATGCCGTAGTGCGCGGCCATCGGCGACACGCCAAGCCCGCGGAGCTGGGGCAGCACGTACCAGATCCAGTGGCTGCGCTTGCGCCCCGCTTCCAGCTCGGCCAGCGCGGTGTCGTAGTCGCGCGCCTGTGCCTCGACGAACCGCGCCAGCGCTGCGGGATCGCCGGTCATCCCACGGCTGCTGCTGCGGCAAGCTGCTTCAGCCGCAGCTTGGTGATCTGGTGGCGGTCGCGCTCGAGCACGGTGAAGCGCACGCCGTGAAAGGCAAAGGTCTGCCCCTCGGTCGGGATCGCCTGCGCCTCGTGGATCAACAGCCCCGCGATGGTCGTCGCCTCCTCGGACGGCAGGTCCCAGTCGAAGGCGCGGTTCACGTCGCGGATCGTCATGCTGCCCGGCACGATGACGGCGCCGTCGGCCTCGCGCTGGAAGCGCTCGATGTCGATGTCGTGCTCGTCGGTGATCTCGCCGACGATCTCCTCCAGGATGTCCTCCAGCGTGATCAGGCCCTGCAGCACGCCGTACTCGTCGACCACCAGCGCAAAGTGCGAGCGGCGCTTCAGGAAGGCGCGGAGCTGATCTTCCAGCGGCCGGGTGTCGGGCACGAACCAGGGTTTCATGGCGACCGACATGACATCCAGCCGCTCCAGCGCGCCGACCAAATCGCCGGCGGCCTCGAGCTGGCGGTTGACCGCACGCAGCAGGTCCTTGGCGTGCAGCACGCCGACGATGTTCTCGGGCTCGCCCTGCCACAGCGGGATGCGCGTGTGCGCCGAGGCCAGGCAGAAGGCGACGATGCCCTGGGATCCTTCGTCGACCGAAATGCTCTCGATATCCCGGCGGTGGCGCATGACCTCGGCGACCTCGCGGTGGCGCAGGTCCAGCGCGGCGATCAGCCGGTCGCGGTCCGACTTGTCCACGCTGCCTTCGAAGGCGTGCATGGCGATCTGGCCCTTCAGCCGCTCGTGCGGGGCCAGCGCGTGCGCATCCGCCTCGACGTTCAGGCCCGTCAGCTTGAAGCCGAACTGCACCAGGCTGGATATCGCGCCCACCACGGGGGCGGCGATGCGCACCAGCACCCCGATGGCGGGCGCGACGCGTACCGCCGTGCTCTCGGGGTTGGTGATGGCATAGGTTTTGGGCGCGATCTCCGCGAACACGGTGACCAGGACGGTCATCACCAGGGTGGCATAGGCGACCCCGGCCTCGCCCAGCGCGGCAGTAAAAAAGCTGGTGGCCAGCGCCGTGGCCAGCACGTTGACCAGGTTGTTGCCCAGCAGGATCGAGCCGATCAGCCGTTCGTTATCCTCGGTCAGCTTGAGCGCGGTGCCGGCACCCTTGGAGCCCTTGGACGCCATCTGGTGCATCGCCGCGCGGTCGACCGCGGTCAGTGCGGTCTCGGAGCCCGAGAAAAAGCCCGAGGCCATGAGGAGGAACAGGACGGCCGCCGCCGTCCACCATAAAGCGGGATCCATCGAAACCCTGTCGGCTGCCTTTGCCCACCTGCCATGGGCCGCCGTGGGCCCGGCTACGGCGACGTTATGGGCACGCCCTGGCCCGCCGGCAAGGCGGCGGTACCGAGAGGGCACCGATCGCCGCGCCGCAGCGTCCCCGGCGGCGGCTAGGCCGGGCCGGCGCCGTCGTCTCCCTTCGGGCGGGCAAGCGGGTGGTGGCGGTGGACCAGCGCGGCGAGGCGCGCGTCCAGCACGTGGGTATAGATCTCGGTCGTCGCGATGTCGGCATGGCCCAGCAGCGTCTGGATCGCGCGCAGATCGGCGCCGCCCGCCAGCAGGTGCGTGGCAAAGGCGTGGCGCAGCGCATGGGGCGAGACGTCGGCGGGCCCGAGCCCCGCGGCCGCGGCCAGTGTCTTGACGATCTCCCAGGCGCGCAGGCGCGAGAGCGGCGCGTCGGGCGTGCGGGCGGGAAAGGCCCAGCGGCTGTTGGCAAACGCCGGCCCTCGCGCGTCGGACACCGCGGTCCAGCGGCAGAGCGCGGCGCGCGCCTGTGCGGTCAGCACCACCAGGCGCCCGCGCCCGCCCTTGCCGACCACCACCAGCGTCTCGGGCCCGCGCGCGGCCGGCTCGCGCGGCAGGGTCACCGCCTCCGAGACCCGGAGCCCGGTGGCGTAGAGTACCTCGAGCAGACAGTGGTCGCGGATCGCCGTGCGCGCGCGGGGCGAGCCGACCGGCGCGTCGGCCGCGCGCCGGGCGGCGGCGGCGAGCAGCCGGTCCACGTCCTCGGCGCTCAGCGTGACCGGCAGGCGCTTGGTGGCGGCGGGGCCACGCAGCCGGGCGGCCGGATCGTCGCCGCGCCAGCCCTCCAACAGCGCAAAGCGGCAGAAGCGGCGGATCGCCGACAGCCGGCGCGCCCGGGTGGCGACAGCGCGGCCCTCTGCCTCCAGCCTCGCCAGATACGCCTCGATGAACGCGCGGTCGATGGCAATGAGGCGCGTCCCTGCGGCCTGGGCCGTCGCCGCGACATCGGCCAGGTCCCGGGCATAGGCGTCGACGGTGTTCGGGGCGGCGCCACGCTCGGCCACGGCAGCCTCCAGGAACGCGTCCAGCGCGGCCGCATCGCTCGGCCCAGCATCGCTTCGCGAAGCGCCCCCAGGCCCCACGTTTCCAGGCCCCACGGTCCCCGGCCCCACGTTCCCCGGCCCCACGTTCCCCGGCCCTGCATCGCGCGGCCCAGCGTCACTCAGCCCAGCGTCACTCGGTGCAGCGTCAGTCGGGGCCGCGTCACTCGGGGCATTGTCACTCGGGGCCGCGTTCCCCGACCCCGCGTTCCCCGACCCCGCATTCGCCGACCCTGCATCGCGCGGCCCAGCGTCACTCAGCCCAGCGTCACTCAGCCCAGCGTCACTCAGCCCAGCGTCACTCAGCCCAGCGTCACTCGGGGCAGTGTCACTCGGGGCAGTGTCACTCGGGGCAG
>JBCCMW010000179.1:0-8336 GCA_039026175.1 Pseudomonadota bacterium | reverse complement strand
CGAACTGCTCGAAGAAGGTAAAGCCCGCTGGGATGCGGGACGGGGCTGCGTTCGCGCCGCCGCCCTCCACCTCTGCCATCGCCGCCGCCAACTCGCGCAGCGCGCGGTCGCCGGCCAGGAACGGGGGCAGGGCCTGGAAGATCTTGCCGATCATGCCGGTTGCCGGCGGTCGGGTTCGCACGATGTCGACCGGTCCGCCGCGATCGGCGAGAAAGTCGTCGCGCTCTCGATGAAAAAATGCCATGCGGGCTCGCTCATTCATGATGAAAACGCTCGGCACGGGTGAATCCACTGTCGGGGCATCCGACGACCGGGGCGGCGGGTCGAGCGGCGCATCAGCCAACACACATCGCCGTCGCCAACACCGCCGGGTACAAACCGGTGGGCACGATACGCTCGTCAATCGCCGTGCGCGCCTGTTCGACGGTCAGATCGACCTCGGTCGCCGTCTTGTTCTGCGTGATCATCACCAGCAGCTTGAACTCGGCCGAGCCGACCCGTGGCGCGATCAACAACAGCTCGCGCGCGACACCGGCCATGGGCTGGTAGTCACGGGGGGGCGTCCACGACATTCTCATCTCCTCGAGGATCGGTCGCGTGCGGCGTCACCCGGCACGGTGCCTGTCGACGCTAAAGTCGCCGCCGCCTGTGATCGACCTGTGAGCGCTGTGTGAAAGATTGCCGACCACTGCCAGGCGCCCCCGAAGGCCGGCGCCATGGGCGGATAAGCGCCTGGCTTGGGACCGCGGCTGCGCCCCTTGGCCGCCCTGCGCGCGGATGGCCGGACACAGGGCCAGAGGGCCATCTTGGGCGCTGCCGCCGTGCCCACGAGGGCTTTAGGGCATAGGACACCCGGCCGTGCCCGTCGGGGCGGGCATGGCCCTCGGGCACCGATCGGGCCGGCCGAGGCTCTCGTCGCGGGCGGCCCGGCCCCAGGGCGGCAGCGCAGAGCTATAGCGTTTCCCGGCCAACGTGAACCGCGGCGGGCTTCCCGTCGGGCGCCGGGCGTGATTCCGTTCCCCATCGCAGATGTTGGGGCTGGAGATGGGCAAACCTCTTTGAATGGATCTTCGTGCGCGGGCCTTGGCCGCCGTCGATGCGGGCATGAGCCGGCGGGCGGCGGCGCGGGATTACGCGGCGGAGAAAAAAGTCCGGGCATGCGGTCGAGCAGAACCGCCCGGACGTCCTGAGCAAGCGCCGCGCCTGGTTCGACGTCCAACCCGATCTGGACCCCGAGCGGCTCGTCTTCGTCGACGAGACTTGGACTGCCACCAACATGGCGCGCAGCGATGGGCGGTGTCGACGCGGCGCGCAGCTGCGGGTGGGCTTCCCGCACGGCCACCGCAAGACCACCACGCTGGTCGCCGGACTGCGCCTCTGCGGCATTGTCGCGCCGATGGTGCTGGACGGCCCGATCAACGGCGACTGGTTCGAAGCCTCTGTCCGCCATGTTTTGGCGCCAGCGCTACGACCCGGCGACATCGTTCGGCGTGGCCTCGAACCGGTGGCGGCTCACGCCTCACCATGGACGACCTGTCCGGCCACAAGCGCGTCGCAGCGCGAGAATTGATCGAAGCGGCCGGCGCCGAGTTTGCGCTTCCGTTGTCGGGAAAAACGCCCCACTAGGGCCATTTCTGACCCCTCCAACCCCTGCAGTCCCGACCTGAACCCCATCGAGATGGCCTTCTCGAAGCTCAAGGCGCTCCTGCGAAGAGCCGCCGAACCAACCGTCGAGGGCCTATGGAACGCGATCGGCACCCTCGTCGATCTCATCACCCCGGCCGAGAGCGCAAACTTCTTCACCACCGCAGGGTATGAACCAGAACGATCGGGAAAACGCTCGAGCCCCGTGTCCGGTCGGTCGACGCGCGGCTAGGATGCGCGGTCGGACACAGAGGCCGCGGCGCCCGGGATCGGGCGGCCACGCTCGGCCACCGGCGCCGGCGCTTGACCGCTCGGCCGCTCGCAGATGGCAGTGTCGCCGGCCAAGGGGACGCGGCTCGACACGGCGCCGGGTGTCTGGTCGCGGATCTGGCGGTCGCGCTCGCGCAGCATCGCCTCCAACTCGGCCACCCGGCGTTCCAGCCGCGCCAGGCGTGCCTCGTAGCGCTCGGCCGCCGCGTCTTGCGAACCCACGGCGACCCGCAGCCGGCGCGCTACGGTCGCGACGTGGTCCGCAGCCTGGCGCCAGCCGGTGCACGCCCGCACCCGCGCCTCGGCGGTCCTGGCCTGCAGCGCGACGACCATCTCGGGGGTCAGCGCGGCCACGCCCCAGCCGATCACCGTGGCGCCGCCCATCCAGATGACCGCGCCCGCCACGTCGCCGACCGCGACGAGGGCGATGCCGGGGCCCCAGACGGCCGTCCGCGCCAGCCAGCGGCCGGTCGCGCGATCCTGCCCCCCCAGCCCAAAGGCGCGTCGACGCTTGGCATCGCCCGCGCGCAGCACCAGCAGGCCGGCCGTCGTGGTCGCCAGGGCGGCGAAGACCAGCACGCCCGTCATTCGGCGGGCCCCATCGCCATCGCCGGGCGGCGCGCGGGCCACGCCGTCCTGGCCGCCAGCAGCACCCCGCCGGCGCAGAGCAGCAGCAGGTCGATGGTCAGGACGGCGCTCTGCCCGTCGATCAGCGCCTCGCTCCAGCTCGTCCCGCCCGTCAGGTGGCGCAGCAGCGGCAGGCCCAAGCACAGCACGCCGGCAACAGAGCGCAGGCGCCGCACGCGATCCCGACAGCGCGCCCCGATCCACACCGCGATCAGCAGCGCCGCCACGAAGCCTGCGGGGGTCCACCGGATCGGATCGCCCGAGGGCAGCGTCAGAAAGAACGCCACTGCCGAGCCGAGCAGCCCGATCGGCAGGCTCCAGATCGTCACCTCGACGGCGATGCCGAAGCGCCGCCAGAGCGGCCGCTGTTGCCGCCGACGGACCCAGAGCAGCATGCCCGTCGCGATCACGAACGACATGGCGAGGCCGAGGGCGAACCACGCCGTCTTGGAGGCGACCCCCGCGAAGTTGCCGAAATGCAGAGGCAGCATCAGCGAGACGGCGGCCGAGCCGGCCGAGGGCACCGTGCCGAGCGTCGGCTTCTCGCCCAGAAAGCGGCGGGTCTCGCCGTCGAAGGACAGGGTCGTCGGCAGCAGCGCGCCGTTCGCGGCCGCATGGCGCGTGGTGACCATCGCTCGGTCGGTGCCGAAACGTTCGATCAGCATGCCCGTCACCGGCGCGCCGGCGCGTATCCGCGCATCGGCCATCACATAGTCCAGACTGGCAAGCGAGGCGGGCCGGCTCTCGCCCAGTGTCGGCGGGGCCAGCACCGTGGCGATCAGCCGGTCCTGGTCGCCGCCGAAGGCGACCAGCGCGACCAGCGGCACGCCGAGCGAGATGGCAAAGCTGAAAAACGCGCCGGTAAAGGCGAGTAGGATGCTAAAGGGCAGCCCCCACGCCGCCGCCAGCACATGCCGATCCCGCGTGTCGGCCAGCCGACCGTGGCCGCGCGGTGCGGTGAACAGATCGCGCAGCAGATGGCGGTGCATCAGCATCCCCGACACCGCCGCCGCCATCATCGCCAGCCCCAGCACGCCCGTCAGCAACAGCCCCCAAGGCTCGGGCACATAGAGCCGCACGTGAAGATCGACGAGAAAACGCTCCAGCGCGTCGCGCGGATCGTCGCCGACGATGTCGCGCAGCACGCCCGACTGACGCCTGACCATCGCGCCGTCGTCGGGCCGAATGAAGAACACCTCGGCATGCTCGTCGGTCGCGCCCGTCGTGGGGTCGCGCCGGCGATGCTGGAACGACAGCCGCACGGTGCCGTCGACCCTGGTCGAGACGTTGATGCGCTCGTGATAGGCGGGGTCGACCTTGCCCGCATAGTGGGCGAGATGGCGATGCAGCCTGTCCGGCAGGCCCGATGTGTCGACCGCACCGCCGCGCGACCAGGCGCCGATCTCGCTGGCAAAGACCGCGACCGCGCCCGTGAACACCACGGCATAAAGCAGCAGCCCCAGCACGGTGCCCGACCAGCCGTGGACAGCGACCATACGCTTGGTACGCTCCTGCGACATCTCGATCATGCGCCTGCCCCCGTGAACGCGGCGACGATCAGCCCGGCGTTCACCGCCGCGACCGCCACGAAGACCGCCGTGCAGCGCGCAAGGTTACCCTTGAGCACGACGTAGAAAAACAGGATCGCCCAGGTCGCGGGGAACAGCAGGACCGGGAACACGATATGGTCCAGCCCGGCGGGCCCGGGCGGCAGCCACAGCGGCATGGCCACGGTGACCAGCATCGCCAGAACCACCGTTGCCGGACCGCCCAGGATCCACCGGGTGAGCACGGGCCGTCCAGTCACCGCCTGCCGCGCCGTCGACAGGAGCTGGGCGCCATAACGCATGGTATCCTCGCACCTTTCGCCATCGCCGCGGCCGCCGCTCGCCCGATCCCGCGCCACGCAGGGCGGGTGGCCGACAGCCACTGTCCTAGGCTTTCGGGAAAACGACCAATGCCGTCAACGTTTTCGTCCCGTTACCTGCCGCAGCGGAATGGCTGGCTTCGCGGCCTTGGATGGCTGGATCTGGGCCTTGTGTTCACGCGGGTGGCGCTGCCCGAGCGCGGCATCTGCCGGCGCCCGGCCGCGACCGTATCGCGGCGCTCTTCGCGCCTCGGACGTCGGTGCCGGCAGGTCGTTGGCGCCTGCTTCGGTGCCGGGGCTGGCGCTGGGACGTCTCGCCATGCTGCTCCGCGCCGGCCTGCTGGATCGCCGCGGGGGCCGGTGATCCCGCCACCGCGCGCGCGTGCCCGTGCGCCTGTCGCGGACGCCGCGCGCCGGGGTGACGGCGCCGACGCTCCGATGGCCCGATGCGGCTCGGGGCTTTGAGATCCGTCGGCCCCGTGCGTTACCCTTCGGCCCGCACGCCGCACCGAACCGATCTGTCATTCGGGTTCCTCCGCCCGCTCGCCGCCCGCCCGTGCAGCGTCGTCCGGGACCCCCAACCACCGAGAGCCGCATGACCCGAGCCGATGCCGTCGCCGCCGCCCAGGACGTGTTCGACAGCGGCGGCTTTGTGGACGACCTGCGCCGTCTGGTCGCCATCCCGTCCGAGAGCCAGGACCCTCGCGGTGCCGATGCGCTGGTGCGCTACCTCGCCGATGCGATGCGCCCGCGGCTGGAGCGCATGGGCTTCGTCTGCCGGATCGTGCCCAATCCGGAGCCCGAGCACGGCCCCTTCCTGATCGCCGAGCGGCACGAGAGCGATGGGCTGCCCACCGTCCTGACCTACGGCCACGGCGACGTGATCCGCGGGCTCGAGGACCGCTGGCGCGACGGGCTTGCGCCCTGGTCGATCGTCGAGGAGGGCGACCGCCTCTATGGCCGCGGCACGGCCGACAACAAAGGCCAGCACCTGGTCAATCTGACCGCGCTGGAGGCGGTGCTGGCGGTGCGCGGTCGGCTCGGCTTCAACGTCCGCGCGATCATCGAGATGGGTGAGGAGACGGGCTCGCCGGGCCTGCACGCGCTGTTCCTGGCCGAGCGTGAAGCGCTGTCGGCCGATGCGTTGATCGCCTCGGACGGCCCGCGCCTGGCACCCGAGCGGCCGACGTTGTTCTTTGGCGCCCGTGGCGGCGTGACGATGGATCTGGCTGTCGATCTGCGCGCAGGGGGCCATCACTCGGGCAACTGGGGCGGGCTGCTGGCCGATCCGGGGCTGATCCTCGCCCACGCGCTGGCCAGCATCACCGATGCCTCGGGCCGCATCCTGGTGCCCGAATGGCGGCCGACGAGCCTCAGCAACGCGGTGCGCGCGACGCTCGCCGATTTGGCCCTGGAGGCCCCGCCCGAGGGGCCCGAGATCGACCCCGAGTGGGGCGAGCCAGGTCTGACCGCAGCCGAGAAGGTGTTCGGCTGGAACTCTTTCTGCGTGCTCGCGTTCGAGTGCGGCGAGCCCGCGCGCCCGGTCAACGCCATCCAGCCGCGGGCTTGGGCGCGGGTGCAGCTGCGCTTCGTCGTTGGCACCGACTACGACGACATCGTGCCGGCGCTGCGCCGCCACCTCGCGGCCCAGGGTTTCGGCACGGTGACGGTGAGCGAGACCAACCGCCCGCACTTCACCGCCACCCGGTTGGACCCCGACGACCCCTGGGCGCGCTGGGCCGCCGCCTCGGTGGCGCGCACGACCGGGGCGCCGCCCGCGATGCTGCCCAATCTGGGTGGCTCGCTGCCGAACGAGGAGTTCGCGCACGTGCTGGGCATGCCCACGATCTGGGTGCCGCATTCCTATGCCGCCTGCTCGCAGCACGCGCCGGACGAGCACGCGTTGAAGAGCGTCCTGCGCGAGGGTCTGGCGATCATGGCCGGGCTCTGGTGGGACCTGGGCGACCCAGGCGTCCCCACCCGATCCACGAGGCCCTGACCGACCAAGCCCAGCGTCGTGGGACCACCGGCCGCACGCCCCGATCAGGCGCCGCCCTCGATTGCGTCGCTTGCACTGCAGGCTGCCGGAAGCGGTCGCCTCCGGCTTGGGGCCGCAGCATGGGGGGCCGAGCCATGGGGGCCGAGCGGGCAGACCTCGCCACCGTCGAGGATCATCCGGGCCGAGCCCCGGACCGGCACGCCGTCGGCGATCATCTGCCGCGGTTCGGGCATGCGGTTCGGGCATATAGGGACTGCATTCCGCGTCGTCGATCGGCGACACGACCGCGGAGCGCGCCTTGAGCCGCGCCTCCGGCACCCTCGCACCGAACGGATCGAGCGACTGCGCGATCTTGGTCAGCGGGTCCGCCGTCATCCTCGCCGCCTCGACGCCCGGCGCCCTCGCGTCGCCCCTCGACGCCCGGCGCCCTTGCGTCGCCCCTCGGCGCCCGGCGCCCTCGCGTCGCCCATCGACGCCCGGCGCCCTTGCGTCGCCCCTCGACGCCCGGCGCCCCCGCGTCGCCCCTCGGTGCCGGTCCGCCCCGAACGCCGAGCACAGCGTCGTTGCCCCGAGCGCGCACCGCCAACAGCAGAGCCCGAGACCGCGCATCTGCCGCAATCCGGCGTCAGCGCGCAGCGCCGGTTGCGATTATAGCGGAATGATCCGGGGTCGTCCCCGCAACGCGGCATGGCGCAGGGCCATCCGCCACGACCTTGCGACCGGCTGGCTGGATCGAGGACCCGTCACAACCCGCCGGGTGGCGGCGGTCGCGGCTGGGTGGGGCGCGGTCAGAACGGCATGGGGTGGGCGCGGTGCACGGCGGCGAGGTCGGCCATCGCCTCGTCGCTGAGCCTCAGGCTGCGGCCCGCTGCGATGTGGTCGAGCTGCGCCATCGTCGTCGCGCCGAAGATCGGGATGCAGGGAAACGGGCGCTGCACGCAGAAGGCCATCGCCATGTGCACCGGGTCGATCTCGTGCCGGCGGGCCAGCGCCAGATAGGCGCGCACCGCGTCGTCGAGCCGGGGCGAGGTCCGGGGCGAGCCCCCGGCGATCTGGTGGCGCGAGCCCGCCGGCAACGCGCCGTCGAGGTACTTGCCCGTCACGAACCCCGTCGCCAGCGGCGAGAAGGCCAACAGGACCACATCCTCCATATGGCCGAGCTCGGCCATGTCGCCGTCGTACGGCATCCGGCAGAGATACGAGTATTCGTTCTGGATCGAGGCGATGCGGGGCCCGCCCGTCCGTTCGCCCGACGCGAGCCACTGCGCGGTGCCCCATGCGCTTTCGTTCGACAGCCCGAAAGCGCGGATCTTGCCCTCGTCGACCAGCTCGGCCAGCGCGCCCATCACATCGTCCATATGCTGCAGCGTGGCCGCGCGCACCTGTTTCGACGGATCGAAGCCCCAGATCTGGCGGAAATGGTAGGACCCCCGGTTCGGCCAGTGCAGCTGGTAGAGGTCGATGTAGTCGGTCTGCAGCCGCCGCAGCGAGCCCTCGCAGGCCTGGCGGATGACGCGGCCGTCGACGAGCTGGCCCTCGCGCACGAAGGAACGGTTCTCGCCGGCGCACTTGGTCGCGATGACATAGTCGGCGCGCCGCCCGGTCTTGGCGATCCAGCGCCCGATGATCGCTTCGGTATCGCCGACTGTCTCTTTCTTCACGGGGTTCACCGGATACATCTCGGCGGTGTCCAGAAAGTCGATGCCGTAGTCCAGACTTGCGTCCAACTGGCGCCAGCTTTCCGGCTCGTCGGTGTTGGTGCCAAAAGTCATGGTGCCGAGGCAAAAGGCACTGACCTCGATTCCGGTTTGTCCCAGGTGGGTGCGTCGCATGAAAAGCCCCTCGTTGCTCAGGCAAAGCCATATCAGGTGGGCCGGGCAGAGCAAGGGAAGAGGGCACGTGCCCGGCGATTGCCACGATCGGAGGCTT
>JBCCMW010000178.1:0-8373 GCA_039026175.1 Pseudomonadota bacterium | reverse complement strand
TGCCCCGCGCACGCCCGCGGCACGATGGCACTGTCATCCGGCGCCGCTTAGGCTCAGCATCGCTGCCAACAGTGGCAACCGGGCGGGAGGATCGGGCGATGACCGTCGAGCGGGTCGATACCCTCGTCGTGGGCGGCGGGCAGGCGGGCCTTGCGATGAGCGCGCATCTCAGCCGCCAGGGCATCGCGCATCTGGTGTTGGAGCGTGCCCGCGTCGCCGAGCGCTGGCGCAGCGCCCGCTGGGACAGCCTGGTCGCAAACGGCCCCGCCTGGCACGACCGCTTTCCTGACATGGCCTACCCCGCCTGCGGGCCCGAGGGTTTTCCCGGCAAAGAGGCGGTGGCCGACTATTTCGAGGCCTATGCCCGCAAGATCGCAGCGCCCATCCGCTGTGGCGTGGCGGTCGAGCGTGTGCGCCGGCTGGACGGGCGTTCGGGCTTTATCGTCGAGACCTCGGAGGGCGCGATGGAAGCCGAGCGCATCGTCGTGGCGACGGGCCCCTTCCAGCGGCCGATGATCCCGCCGCTGTTGCCGGCCGACGCCGGCGTCGCACAGCTCCATTCGCGCGACTATCGCAACCCCGATGCGCTGGCCGAGGGCGCGGTGCTGGTGGTGGGCGCGGGTTCGTCCGGTGCGCAGATCGCCGAGGAACTGTGCCGCGCCGGGCGCCGGGTTTTTCTCTCGGTCGGGCCCCACCACCGCCCGCCGCGGCGTTATCGCGGGCGCGATTATGTCTGGTGGCTGGGCGTGCTGGGCAAGTGGGATGCCGTGGCACCGACGGCCGACACAGCGCATATCGCGATCTCGGTCACCGGGGCGCGGGGCGGGCGGACGGTGGACTTCCGCCGCTATGCCGCCGAAGGCGTGACACTGCTGGGCATGGCCAGCGGCTACCGCGACGGCGCCATGCAGTTCGCCCCGGACCTGGCCCAGCATCTGGCCGAGGGCGATGCCAACTATCGCTCGGTGCTGGCCGAGGCGGACGCCTGGATCGCCCAGAACGGCGGCGTGTTGCCGGGCGACTTTCCCGAAGAGCCCGAGGCGCACGAGATCCCGCCCGATCCGCCCTGTGTGGTGGCGCCGATCCTCAGCCTGGATTTGGCCGAGGCGGGCATTGCGACGGTGCTGTGGGCGACCGGCTATGCGCGCGACGACAGCTGGCTGCAGGTCGACGCCTTCGACACCGCCGGCCGGCCCGATCACGTGCGCGGCGTCTCGCGCGCACAGGGGGTCTATTTTCTGGGCCTGCCGTGGCTGTCGCGCCGCGGCTCGGCTTTTATCTGGGGCGTCTGGCACGATGCGGGGTACCTGGCCGATCAGATCGCCATCCAGCGCAGCTATATGGCGTATCGCCCGGTGACGGGCGCCTAGCGCCTGGGCGCGAGCGTTTCATTTCTGGACGTCGCGACCGCCTGAGACCTGTCCCGACACGCAAATCGTGCGCTGGGCGCAAGAATAAGCCTGCGTCCAAGGCCCTCGCGCAGCGTTCTGTCGCTGTGTCAGAGATCAAACCTTGGCGAGCCCGGATGGCCATGTTTAGGTGCGCGCCAGGAGAAAACCAAAAACCACCAACCGGAGTATCACATGCCCCGTTACATGATGACGGATCGCGATCTGCATCCCCTCGCCCAGAAAGCAGCTCAGGCGTTCCGTAGCGGCCTGATGAACCGTCGCGAATACATGGCCACCGTCATGGGGCTCGGCGTCACCGCCGCGGGCGCCTATGCGCTGGGCGGGCTGGCCCCGCCGGCGCGCGCCGACGAGACGCCGATCCAGGGCGGGACGCTGCGCGTGGGCATGCTGATCAAGGCGTTCCGCGACCCGCGCTCGTTCGACTGGTCCGAATTGGGCAACGTCGCGCGCCAGGTCAACGAACACGCCGTGCGCTGGACCGCCGACTACGAGTTCGAAGGCCGCCTGCTGGAGAGCTGGGAGATCTCGGACGACGCAAAGACCTACACGCTGAACCTGCGTCGCGGCGTGATGTGGTCGAACGGCGACGAGTGGACCGCCGTGGACATGGCGCACAACATCACGCGCTGGTGCGACGCGGGGGCCGAGGGCAACTCGATGGCCGCGCGCATGGGTCCGCTGGTGGACGACGAGACCAAGGCGCTGAAGGAAGGCGCGCTGGAGATCGTCGACGACTACACGATCAAGCTGAACCTGGCAGCGTCCAACATCTCGCTGATCGCCGGCATGGCCGATTATCCGGCGCTGCTGGTGCACCGCTCGTACGAGGGGTCGACCGACCCGTTCGAAGCGCTTGGGATCTCGACCGGCCCCTACGAGCTGGTCGAGTACGAGCCGAACGTCCGCGCCGTCGTGCGCCGCAAGGAGGGGCACGAATGGTGGGCCGAGGGCGGCTATCTGGACGAGATCGTCTGGACCGACCTGGGCACCGACCCCACGGCCGAGCTGGCCGCGTTCGAGGGCGAGGAGATCGACACCTCCTACGAGATCAAGGCCGACAGCCTGGATCAGATGCAGTCGCTCGACATTCCGATTTCGGAGATCGCGACGGGTGCGACCATCGTGATCAGGCCCAACCGCAACACCGCGCCCTACGACGACGTACGGGTACGTCGTGCGCTGGCACTGGCCGTGGACAACGCGATCGTGTTGCAGCTGGGCTATGACAACGCCGGCGCCCCGGCCGAAAACCACCACGTGGGCCCGATGCACATCGAATACGCCGACATCGGCGCGCCGGTGCGCGACGTCGGCGCGGCGCTCGCCTTGCTGGACGAGGCCGGCCAGCGCGATACCGAGTTCGAGCTGATCTCGATCGACGACGACTGGCGGCGCAACACGACCGACGCCGTGGCGGCCCAGCTCCGCGACGCCGGGATCAACGTCAAGCGCACCGTTATTCCAGGATCGACGTTTTGGAACGACTGGGCCAAGTACCCGTTCTCGTCGACGAACTGGAACCCGCGGCCGCTGGGCGTGCAGGTGCTGGATCTGGCCTACCGCTCGGGCGTGGCGTGGAACGAAACGGGGCTCGACTCGGCCGAGTTCGACGCGCTGCTGAACGATGCCCTCGCGACGCCCGATGTCGAGGCGCGGCGCACGATCATGGCCAAGATCCAGCAGTTTATGGTCGACGACGGCACGATCATCCAGCCGTACTGGCGCTCGGTGTACCGCGCGAACCAGGAGTGGGTGTTCAACAACCCCGCCCACCAGGCGTTCGAGCAGCACTTCGATCTGGTCTGGGTCGAGTCCTGACGCGGGCCGCGGGCGCGCCGGGACCCGTCCCCCGCGCCCATGGGCCCCGCGCCCCCGTCCCCCGCGGCCCCGTCCCCCGCGTCTCTGGGCCCCGCGTCTCTGGGCCCGGCGCCTTTCGCCCGCATGCCCTGCGCCCTCGCATGTCCCGCCCACGCGGGCCCGGGGCACGGGTGGCGGCGGCGTCGGGCGGCGGCGGCGGCGCCTCAATCGCCGGTGTAGCGCGATGCCGGCAACGCCCGCGCCCCGGGGATGGACACCTGGGACAGGGGCCGCGCGTGGAGCGCCCAGCATGCGCCAGCACGGCCGGGCCGCGGCGGGCCGGGCTTGTCCCCGGGGCTGTCCGCCGGCCGCGGACCCGGCGAGCGCGTGCGCGAGCGCGACAACCGTGGCCCCGAACGGTGGGGCCGCCCCGATCCTGGCCCCAGTCTTGGGTCCGGGCTTTGCCGCCATCCAGGTCACTGTCTTGACCTGGCATTCGGCCCACCCGGCGCTGGCCGCCCGGACCGGGGCCAAGACCCGGGCCGCTATCTTGACCCGGCTCTTGGCCCGGATCTCGAACCCGGGGTTGGCCCGGATCCCGACCCCGGGCTTGGCCCAGCACCCACGCGGCGCGCCCCCGGCGCCCCCGCCTGCGAGAGGAACGGACCCATGGCGATGTTCATCGTACGCCGCCTCGGCACCATGCTGCTCACAATCCTGGCGCTGACCTTCGTCGTCTTCTACTTGGTCAATCTCCCAGGCAACCTGGAGAAAATCGCCAAGTCCGAAGTCAACATGCGGATGACCGACCAAGAGGTCGAGCAGTGGCTGAACGACAACGGCTATGGCGAGCCATTCCTCCTGCGCTATGGCGGGTGGGTGCTCGACACGGTGCAGGGCGACATGGGCTACAGCCGCGTGTTCCGCAAAGACGTCTCCGAGGTCGTGGGCGAGCGGCTGTACTACACCGGCATCCTGATGCTGTGCGTGATGCTGGTCATGGTCCCCGGGGCGCTGATCATCGGGGTGCTGGCGGGGATGCGCGAAGGCTCGACCCTGGACCGAGGCTTATCCGTCGGCTCCATCGCCACGACGTCGGCGCCCGAATACGTGACCGGCATCGTGTTCGTCGCGGTCTTCGCCTCGGCGCTTGGGCTCGCCAGCGGGCTGTCCAACACCTCGAAGTTCGATTTCGAGCGCGAGCGCATCCAGTTCCAGGTGGTCGACCCCGACGGCGACGGGACCGAGCTGTTCGACCGCCGAACCCGGGTCGCCAACGCGCGCGAACTGGTGTCCGAGGCCTACGACAAGGGCTTCATCGGCTTCTTCGGCAACCTGTCCTACCAGGTCGGCTTCGTCGGGCGCGAGATCGGGCACTATCTCTACTACTTCGCGCTGCCGGTGATCACGATGGCGATCTACGGCCTGGGCTACATCGCGCGCATGACCCGGGCCTCGATGGCCGAAGTCATGATGTCCAACTACATCCGAACGGCCAGGTTAAAGGGCATGCCGTTTCGCACGGTCGTGCTGAAGCATGCGTTGCGCAATGCCCTGATCGCGCCCTTCACGGTGATCATGCTGCAGTTCCCGTGGCTGCTGACCGGCGTGGTGATCGTCGAGACGATGTTCAACTACAAAGGCTTCGGCTCGGCGCTGGTCGATGCGGCGGGCAACAACGACATCGAACTGCTGCTGGCGATCTCGTGGATCGCGGTGATCGTGGTGCTGCTGACGCAGCTTATCTCCGACGTCGGCTATGCGTTCTTGAACCCCCGCATCAGGGTCGGCTGACCCCGCTGACGGCTGGATCCGGTCGCGATGGCCGGGCCCAGCCGCCGCCACGATCCGCCCGACCGTTTCGCCCGACCGCCCCGACCGACAGCCCCGACCGACCGCCCCGACCGACCGCCCCGCCGGACCGTCTGCGTTCACCGACCGCCCCGCTCGATCTGGGGGCCCACAAGAAAGACCCGTGACATGGATTCCGAAACCCTGGGCACCGGCGCCATCATCCTGGAGATCCTGGTCCGGCTGACGCCGGTGTGGATCGGCCTCGTCGTCGTGCTGGTGGGCGGCTATTTCGTGCGCGGCAGCATGGGTCAGTTCGGCCGGCTCTGGAACAGCCGGATCGGCATGATCGGTCTGGCGCTCACGCTGTTCTGGGTTTTCACCGCGCTCTTTGCCGACCTGATCGCGGTGTCGGGGCCGCTGGACCAGTCGTTCACCGCCGGGATCAAACGCTCGCTGCCCGGCACCGTGGATGCCGAGAGCGGGGTCGCCTATGTGCTGGGTGGCGACAACCTGGCCCGCGATATCTTCAGCCGGATCGTCTATGGCAGCCAGGTGGTGCTGATCATCGCGCCCGTCGCGACGCTGATCGCCTATATGGTGGGGGCGTCGCTGGGCCTGCCGGCGGGGTACTACACCGGCACCACCGACACGGTGATGAGCTTTCTGGCGAACCTGGTGCTGGCCTTCCCGGTCATCCTGCTTTTCTACCTGCTGGTCACGCCCGAGGTGCGCGATCCGCAGATGATCAATCTCGGCATCATCCAGGTGCCCTGGTCGATCCCCATCGCGCTGGCGGCGGTGTTCTTCCTGTTCCCGTTCGCGTTTCTCTGTCTGATGTGGTTCACCAAGTACGAGAAAGACGAGACGCGGCTGCGCGCCTATCTGATCGTCACCATCGCCATCGGCATCTGGGTCTATCTGTCGATGGTCTTCGGCTTTTATCCGGTCGAGGCGACGATCGAGTTCCTGGCCAACGGATTTTCGCGCGCCGAGGCGGTGCGCGAGGCGGGCGGCGACCCGACTGTGATCCCGCGCATTCTGTCGCTGGACCCCAACGAGCTGAACGTGTTCGCGGCCGTCGTCTTTGTGTCGGCGCCGGGCGTGTTCCGCATCGTCCGGGGGCTGACGCTGGACATCAAGACGCGCGACTACGTGGCCGCGGCCCAGACCCGGGGCGAGCGGCCCTGGTACATCATGCTGTGGGAAATCCTGCCCAACGCCCGCGGTCCGCTGATCGTCGATTTCTGCCTGCGCATCGGCTACACGACGATCCTGCTGGGGACGCTCGGCTTCTTTGGCCTCGGCCTGCAGCCCGAGAGCCCCGACTGGGGCACGATGATCAACCACGGCCGCCAGTTCGTGGGCCAGGCGTCGACGGAGAACATCTCGCTGTTCCCGGCGGTCGCGCTGATGAGCCTGGTGCTGGGCCTGAACCTGCTGGCCGACGGCATGCGCGAGGAGAGCCTCAAGGACTGAGGCCCCCCACTGAGGAGAGACGATGCACGACCGCCCCACCGCCCAACCGAACCCCGCCCGCCGCACATGCGCCCGCGCCCGGATCGGCGCCGCCCTGGCGCTGGTCATGTCACTGGCCGCGCCCCTGGCGCTGGTCGCCACGGCCCCGCCGGCGGCCGCACAGGCGCAGTTCGCCGACATCGAAGCATTCTTCAATTTTGAGGGCGATCTCGCCTTCTCCGAGCTGCACGCAGCCGCCAGCGGCAACGATCCCAACGGGTTCTTGCAACCGGTGGGGAACGACTCGCCCCTGGATCTCGAGGGCTGCGTGGTCAACAGCTTCGTCATCGTCGTCGCGCTCAACACCGTGGAGCATGTCGGCGTGCTGCTGCGCGTGACCCTGCCGCCGAAATTCGCGGACTGGAACACGCGGCTGCGCGACGCCGTGTTGGGACAGTGCGCCAAGCCGGGCGGCATGACCGAGGCTGAACGCGCGCTGTTGGGCGATTTCGTGCTGTTCGTCGGCAGCCAACAGGTCGACGGCAAGCCCTTCATCGTGGGCCTGAACCAGCGCATCCTGCCCTTCTTTACGACGCCGCCGCCCTGGATGCCTGGGGTCGACTAAGCCGCCCCCATCCCAACGGTGCGTTGCACCCACCCTGCGCCGGCGCTGCGTGGCCCCACCCTACCGGCCGTGTGACGCGCGCATAAGCGCATCGCCGGGCCCCGCGCCGCATCGCCGCCCGGGCGTCCGCTGTCAAAGGACGCTCGCGCAGGGCGGCAAATGGGCCTAGCTACACCGCAGAGCTACAGGCCAGACGCGGCAGCACGACCGCGCGCCATGCGGAGGAAGCCCCATGTTCGACGCCACCCTGTCTTTCGGTTTGGGCCAAGAGATCGACGCCCTGCGCGACACCGTGCGCCGTTTCGCCGCCGAAGCCATCGCGCCACGGGCGGCCGAGATCGACCGCAGCAACGAGTTTCCCGCCGACATGTGGCGCGCGATGGGCGAGCTGGGCCTGCTCGGCATCACGGTCGGCGAGGCGTACGGCGGGGCGGGCATGGGCTATCTGGCCCACACCGTCGCGGTCGAGGAGATCAGCCGCGCCTCGGCCTCGGTCGGGCTCAGCTATGGCGCGCACTCGAACCTCTGCGTCAATCAGATCAAGCTGAACGGCTCGCCCGCCCAGCGCGAGAAGTACCTGCCCGACCTCGTCTCGGGCGCCAAGGTGGGCGCGCTGGCGATGTCCGAGCCGGGCTCGGGATCGGATGTCGTGTCGATGAAGCTGCGCGCCGAGAAGCGCAACGACCGCTACATCCTGAACGGCAACAAGTTCTGGATTACCAATGGGCCCGACGCCGACACCCTGGTGGTCTACGCCAAGACAGACCCCGACGGCGGGCCCCGCGGGATCACTGCCTTTCTGATCGAAAAGACCATGGTCGGATTCTCGACCGCGCAGAAGCTGGACAAGCTCGGCATGCGCGGCTCGAACACCTGCGAGCTGATCTTCGAGGATTGCGAGGTCCCGTTCGACAACGTGCTGGGCGAGGAGGGGCGCGGCGTCAACGTGCTGATGTCGGGTCTCGACTACGAGCGGGTGGTGCTGTCGGGCGGGCCCGTCGGGCTGATGGCCGCAGCACTGGACGTGGTGATGCCCTACGTGCACGAGCGCGAACAGTTCGGCCAGCCGATCGGCACCTTCCAGCTGATGCAGGGCAAGATCGCCGACATGTACACCGAGATGAACGCCTCGCGCGCCTATGTCTACGCCGTCGCCGCCGCCTGCGACCGGGGCGAGACCACGCGCCAGGACGCGGCGGGCTGCCTGCTCTACAGTTCCGAACGCGCGGTGAAGGTGGCGTTGGAGGCGATCCAGGCGCTGGGCGGCAACGGCTACATCAACGACTACCC
>JBCCMW010000177.1:0-8399 GCA_039026175.1 Pseudomonadota bacterium | reverse complement strand
CGGGCGATGGCGCTGTCGGCCCCGGCGCCCGCAGGGGTGTCGCCCGCCGCCGCCGCGCTGGTGCTGCTCATGGCCGACCCGGACACGCCGATCTGGCTCGACGCGCCGGCCGAGGCGGCGCTGCCCTGGATCCTGTTCCACACCGGCGCGCCGCGGGTCGCAGCGCCGGGCGAGGCAGCCCTGGCGCTCGGCCGGTGGGACGCGCTCATGCCGCTCGACGCCTGGGCCCAGGGCACGCCCGAGTATCCGGACCGCAGTGCCACACTGATCGTCGAGGTCGCGGCGCTGACGGGTGGGCCTGCGCTGGCACTCTCGGGCCCCGGGATTCGCGACAGCCAGGCGATCTCGCCCCTGCTGCCCGCCGGGGCGGCGGCCGCGCTGGCGGCGAACGCGGCGCGCTTTCCCCTGGGCGTCGATCTGTTCCTGGCCGCGGGTGCGCAGGTCATGGGGCTGCCGCGCAGCACCCGCGTGGCAGCGAGCGCAGGGCCGGGCTGATGTACGTCGCGGTCAAGGGCGGCGAGCGGGCGATCGAAAACGCGCACGCGTGGCTGGCGGAAGAGCGGCGCGGCGACCCCGCGCTGCCCGCCATCGCGCCCGACCAGATCGCCGCGCAGATGGGTCTGGCCGTCGGGCGCGTGATGGCCGAGGGCTCGCTCTACGACCCGGGCCTGGCGGCGCTGGCGCTGAAACAGGCGCGCGGCGACGTCGTCGAGGCGGTGTTCCTGGTCCGCGCCTACCGTACCACGCTGCCGCGCTTTGCCGCCTCGGCCCCCGTCGACACCGGGGCGATGGCGTGCATCCGGCGCATCTCGGCCACCTACAAGGACCTGCCGGGCGGGCAGGTGCTGGGGCCGACGTTCGACTATACCCACCGGCTGATCGACTTTGCGCTGGCGGCCGAGGATCTGCCGCCCCCCGCGCCGCGGGCCGAGGGGGCAGCACCCCAGCCCACGCCCCACGTGATGGGGTTCCTGGACGGCGAGGGACTGGTCGAGGCGCCGCCGCCCGACGCGGGGCCGCCCGGCGACCTGACCCGCGACCCGGTGTCCTTCCCCGCCGACCGGGCGGTGCGGTTGCAGTCGCTGGCCCGCGCGGACGAGGGCTGGCTGCTGGGCCTCGCCTACTCGACCCAGCGGGGCTTTGGGCGGACGCACGCGTTCGTCGGCGAGCTTCGCGTCGGCGCCGTGCGCGTGGCCGTCGAGATCCCGGAGCTGGGCTTCGCCGTCGAAATCGCGGCCATCACCCTGACCGAGTGCGAGAGCGTCAACCAGTTCGCCGGCTCCAAGACCGAGCCTGCGCAGTTCACCCGCGGCTACGGGCTGGTCTTCGGCCACGGCGAGCGCAAGGCGCTGGCCATGTCGCTGGTCGACCGGGCGCTGCGCTGGCAGGAACTGGGCGAGACGTCCACCGGCGCCCCGGCCCAGGACCAGGAATTCGCGCTCAGCCACGGCGACAACGTCCAGGCGATGGGGTTCCTGGAGCACATCAAGCTGCCCCACTATGTCGACTTCCAGTCCGAGCTGCAGCTCATCCGCCGCCTGCGCGCCGAGGCGATGGCCCGGCGCGAGGCCGCCGAATGACCCGCCCCCAATCGGAGCCCGCGCGATGACCCACATCGTGTTCGACGTCGGCCGGGTGCTGGTCGACTGGCAGCCCGACACGGTGATCGCCGAGCTGTTGGGCGGGGCCGAGGCGTTGCAGCGCTTCCATGCCACCGTCGACTTCATGGCCTGGCACGGCGAGCAGGACCGCGGGCGCAGCCCGGGCGAGGCGGTGGCCGACATGGCCGCGCGCCACCCCGAATATGCCGCGATGGCCGAGGCGCTGTACGCGCGGTGGCTGGACACGATCCCCGGCCCGATCCCCGGCATGCCCGAGGTGCTGGAGGCCGCGGCCGCGCGCGCCCCGATCTATGCCATCACCAACTTCCCGGCCGAGCAGTGGCCGCGCACGGTGGAGAGCTATCCGTTCCTGACCCGGTTCCAGGATGTGGTCGTGTCGGGCCGCGAGCGGCTGGTAAAGCCCGATCCCGCGATCTTCGACCTGCTGATCGCGCGCAACGGGCTGGCAGCCGGCGACTGCCTGTTCATCGACGACAGCCCGCGCAACGTGGTGGCGGCGCGCGGCGTGGGCATGGACGCGGTGCTGTTCACCGATACCGCGACGCTGCAGGCCGACTTCGCCGCCCGGGGAATCGCGCTATGACCGTCAACACCGCCGCATCAGGCCAGAAACAGCGCATAGAGCTGCAGCACGATCACCGCGGCGATCCCGCCCGCCGGCGCCTTTACCAGACGCGCCAGCGCGCGCAGATCCTGGTGCATCCGGATCTGCGCCTGGCGCAGATCCTCGTAACGGTCGTGGATGTTGTCGCGGGTCACGAGCCGCAGGCTGCGAAGAACCTGCTCCTCGGGGGTCTCGGGCCGGTCGTCCGTCATCGGCGTGCTCCGCATGCGGGGGGTGGCCATGGATAGCGCCTATACCTTTGCCTACCTCGACGAGCGGACGAAGAAGATGATCCGCCGCGCGCTGCTGAAAGCCGTGGCGATCCCGGGCTACCAGGTCCCGTTCTCCAGCCGCGAGATGCCGATGCCCTATGGCTGGGGCACGGGCGGCGTGCAGGTGACGGCCGCGTGCCTGGTGCCCGATGACAGACTCAAGGTCATCGACCAGGGCGCCGACGACACCACCAACGCCGTGTCGATCCGCAAGTTCTTCGAGCGCACGGCCGGCGTGGCGACGACCACCGTCACCCAGGACGCCACGATCATCCAGACCCGCCACCGCATCCCCGAGACGCCGCTCGGCGAGGGTCAGATCCTGGTCTACCAGGTCCCTATCCCCGAACCGCTGCGCTTTCTCGAGCCGCGCGAGACCGAGACCCGGCGTATGCACGCGCTCGAGGAATACGGGCTGATGCACGTCAAGCTCTACGAGGATATCAGCCGCCACGGGCATATCGCGACGACCTATGCGTACCCTGCGCTGGTCGAGGACCGCTACGTGATGGACCCCTCGCCGATCCCCAAGTTCGACAACCCCAAGCTTTCGGACTGTCCGGCGCTGCAGCTATTCGGTGCGGGGCGCGAGCAGCGGATCTATGCGATCCCGCCCTACACCAAGGTCGTCAGCCTGGATTTCGAGGATCACCCTTTCGACCGCGGCGGGACGGGCCAGGCCTGCGCGCTGTGCGGGGCCGTCGGCAGCTACCAGGACGAGGTGATCACCGACGACCGGGGCGGGCGGATGTTCGTCTGCTCGGACACCGATTTCTGCGAAGGGCGCCGCGCGGCCGGCCACGTCGGCACCGGCGTCCCCGAGGGCTATGGCGAGGACGCGGCATGAGCCTGTTGATCATGGTCGCCAGTCCCGACGCCGCGGGTGGGGCGGATGCGGCGACGCGGGATGCCAACCTGGCCGCGCTGAACCTCGCGGCACACGAGCGGTTCGCCGCGGGCCACGTGCCGGTGATCGGCGTTAACATGGCCCTGCCGGGGATCGAGGCGGCCGAGGCCCGCGGCGAGACCGGCGCCTACCAGGCGATCATGATGCCCCAGTCGCTGCCCCAGTCGCTGCCCCCGTCATTAGCCCTAGCCCGGCGCTGCGACGCGGTGCGTCGGATCGGTGGTGCGTCGGGGGACGCATCCGGGGGCACGTCCGGGGGCACGTCCGGGGGAGCGGATGCCGAGGTCCGGCGCTTCGCGGCCGCGGGCAAGCCGGTCCACTGCGTCCTCGACCCGATCCCCCTCGCCGAGGCACGACCATGACCGCCGCGCTGCAGATCGCACCCGAGCGGCCCATCCTGCGCGTCGAGGGCCTGACCAAGACCTATGGCGGCACCGTCGGCTGCCGCGATGTGCACTTCGACCTCTACCCCGGCGAGGTGCTGGGCATCGTGGGCGAGAGCGGGTCCGGCAAGACCACGCTGCTGCGCTGCCTGTCCTGCGAGATCGCGCCCGATGCGGGCCGCGCGCTCTATGACGACGGCGCTGCCACCGTCGACGCGATGGCCCTGTCCGAGCCCGAGCAGCGCCGCCTGATGCGCACCGACTGGGCGCTGGTGCACCAGAACCCGCGCGACGGCCTGCGCCTCGGCGTGTCGGCCGGGGCCAACGTGGGCGAGCGGCTGATGGCCGTCGGCTGGCGCCACTACGGCCGCATCCGCGCGACGGCGGCCGGCTGGCTGGACCGCGTCGAGATCGACCGCGAGCGGCTGGACGACCGGCCCAGCACCTTCTCGGGCGGCATGCAGCAGCGGCTGCAGATCGCGCGCAATCTCGTGTCGGGCCCCAAGGTCGTGTTCATGGACGAGCCGACCGGCGGGCTGGACGTCAGCGTGCAGGCGCGGTTGTTGGACTTGCTGCGCGGGCTGGTGCGTGACCTTGGTCTGGCCGTTGTCGTCGTCACCCACGACTTGGCCATCGTGCGGTTACTTGCCGATCGACTGATGGTGATGCGTCGAGGTGAAGTGGTTGAGAGCGGGCTGACAGATCAAGTACTCGACGACCCACAACACAACTATACGCAACTGTTGGTCAGCGCCGCTCTCCGCTTCTGAATAGCGATTTTGGAAACTCTTCTCATGATATCGGTCAACAATGTAGAAAAGAAGTTCCGCCTGTACCTGCATGGCGAGGCAGAGCTTGGCGTGGTCCAGAACGCGACGTTTCACGTGGCGGCGGGCGAGTGCGTGGCGCTGACGGGCCCATCGGGTGCGGGTAAATCGACGCTGATGCGGATCGTCTATGGCAACTATCTGGCCGATGGCGGCTCGGTGCGCGTGGGCGGGACCGAGATCGTGGGCGCCCATCCCCGCACGCTGCTCGCGCTCCGCCGCCGGACGCTGGGCTATGTGTCGCAGTTCCTGCGCGTCTTGCCCCGGGTGCCGACGCTGGACGTGGTGGCCGAGCCGCTGGCCCATGCCGGCGTCGCGATGGACGAGGCGCGCACGCGGGCGGCGGCGATGTTGGCCCGGCTGAACGTGCCGCGGGCGCTGTGGCCGCTGTCGCCGGTCACCTTTTCGGGCGGCGAGCAGCAGCGCATCAACATCGCGCGCGGCATGGCGCTCGCCTATCCCGCGCTGCTGGTCGACGAGCCGACGGCCTCGCTGGACGCCGCGAACCGCCGGGTCGTGCTGGACCTGATGGTCGAGGCCAAGGCGCGCGGGGCGGCGATCCTGGGCATTTTCCACGACGCCGAGGCGCGCGCCGCGGTGTGCGACCGCGAGATCGACGTGGCGGCCTTTTCCCCCCAACCCTGCGATCAGCCGGTGAGCGTGTAGTGACGGATCAACCGAAACGCCTGGCCCCCGCCCGGGTCGCCGACCAACGCCAGCGCGTCGACGGCGAAGGGCGTGCCCAGCAGTGGGCCGAAGCGCGCTTTGAGCTCGGCCTCGGCGGCGGCCCGCGCGCTTGCCTCCAGCCGGCCCGTCAGGGTGATGTGCAGGCGGAAGCCCTCCTTCACGTACGGGTAACCCCAACGCTCGAACCGGGCTCGGGTGGCCGGGTCCATGCGCTCGGCGCCGCGGCGGGCGCGCTCGGCATCGCTCAGCGGTGCGCGGAAGCGGTCGAAACGCTCGACGCACGCGTCGGCCAGCGCGTCGATGGCGGGGCAGGGGCCGTCCGGCATCAGCGCCAGGAAGCCCAGCGCCCCGGTCAGCGCCAGTCGCGGCCCCTCGGCCGGCGGGGTGGCGGCGGCAAAGGCGGCCAGGGCCGCCTGCAGCCCCGCGGCATCCCCGCCGGGTGCCAGCGCGAACGGTGCCTTCAGCGTGGCGTGCAGGCCATAGCGCCGGGGGGCGGCGACCCGCGGATCGGCGGCGCGTGCCTTGTCCTCGGCCCCCGTCGCCGGGTCCCAGCCCAACCACGCGGCGCCGGCCTCGGCCATCGGCGTGCCGGGGCGCGGCATCCAGTAGAGCGCATAGCGCGCATAGCCGCCGGGCGCGGGCTCACCGGTCATGGTACGCTGACACTCCGCTCTCTGCACGGCCGCCGGGGGCTCTGCCCGCCGGCCGGATCGCGCGCTGTGCCTAGCGTCTCGACACCCGCGGCGCCAGCCATCGGGCGCCCTGGCATCGCTCGGCCCGGCGTGCCGCGGCGCCGGGCGGGTGCCCGGGTCGGCCGGCCGGCCGGCGCCCGCATCGCGAGGGTCGTCGGATGACCCTGGGCGCCAACGGCGCGGCGCCCGCCGCCCCCCGGATCGCAGGCGACGGCGCTGTGCGGCCATCGGCCCGTTCGCTGCGCGCGGCGCCCGAGCGGGTGCTGGCCAACGCCGATCTGGTGCTGGACGACGCCGTGCGCCGCGGCAGCGTGCTGCTGCGCGACGGGGCGATCGCGGCCGTCGACACCGGCGCCTCGGTCCCGCCGGGGGCCGAAGACTGCGACGGTCAGCTGCTGCTGCCGGGCTTCATCGAGCTGCACACCGACAATCTGGAGCGCCACCTCATGCCGCGCCCGGGCGTCAAATGGCCGGGTCCCGCCGCGGTGTTGAGCCACGACGGCGAACTGGCCGCCGCCGGCATCACCACGGTGTTCGACGCGGTGCGGGTGGGCTCGCTCCGCCGCGCCAGCCAGGGCAAGACCGGGGCGGACTATGCCAAATACGCGCGCGACGTGGTGCACGACATCGCAGCGCTGCACCAGGCGGGGCTGACGCGCATCGACCACCGCATCCACCTGCGCGCCGAGGTCTGTTCGCAGACCGTGCTGGAAGAGATGGACGAGTTCGGCCCCCAGGACGGCGTCGCGATCGTGTCGATCATGGACCACACGCCGGGCCAGCGGCAGTTCTCGGATCTTGGCAAGTTCCGCCAGTACCACCAGGGCAAGTACGGCCTGACCGACGCCGAGATGGAGGCGCACATCGTCTTCTCGCAGGGCCTCTACGACGAGTTCGGCGTGGCCCACGAGCAGGGGATCGTGGCGCGGGCCAGGGCGCTGGGCGCCACGCTGGCCAGCCATGACGACACGACCGCGGCGCATGTCGCCCGCTCGGTCGCGCTGTCGGTGGACTTTGCCGAGTTCCCGACGACCGAGGTGGCCGCAGCCGCCTGTCGCGCGGCCGGCATCCCGGTGATGATGGGCGCGCCCAATGTGCTGCGCGGCGGCTCGCACTCGGGCAACGTGTCGGCGATGCATCTGGCCGAAGTCGGGCTGTTGGACGTGCTGTCGTCGGACTATGCGCCCTCGGCGCTGCTGCTCGGGGTGCTGAAGCTGGCCGACATTCTGGGTTCGCTGCCCGCGGCCGTCGCCACGGTGACGCGCGCGCCGGCAATGGCCACGGGGCTGGCCGACCGGGGCCGCATCGCGCCGGGCCTGCGGGCCGATCTGGTGCGGGTCGCGCGCCACGGCGGCGTCCATGGCGGCGTCGCAGCGATCACCGGTGTGTGGCGCGCGGGCGCCCAGGTGGGCTGAGCGCGGGCGCTCGTGGGGCGGTTCAGGCGCCCCAGCTGCCGGCTTTGGCCCGGATCGCGGCAATGCGCGCCTCGCTGGGCGGGTGGGTCGCCCAAAAGCTCTGCTCGGCGGCCTTCAGCCGGTCGCGGTCCACCGAGGGCGGCTGCAGTTGGATCATCTTGCCGAGCAGCGAGGTGAGCGGCTTCACGCCATAGCCCGCCCGCACCATCAGCGCCGTGGCATAGGCATCCGCCTCGAACTCCTGCGCCCGCGTCAGCCGGGTGATCAGAAAGCCGACGATCAGCGGCGCCAGGATCGCTGCGCCGAAGGGGATCAGCCGGAAGATCGCCACCACGACCGCGTTCCGCGCCAGCAACTGGAACGGCATCAGCGCCACGCGCTGCGCGTGGTGACCCATGGCGACGTGCCCGACCTCGTGCGCGACTACGGCCGCCAGCTCCTCGGGCGACACGCGCCCGGCGCGGAAGTGCCGCTCCAGCGGCGCCGAGATCAGCACGGTGCCGTCCGAGAGCGCGGCCGCGTTGACCATCGGGTGGTCGAACACGCGCAGGGCCTTGAGCTTGACCCCCGCGGCCTGGCCCAGCCGGCGCAGGATGATGTCGGTATGCACGCTCGACAGCGGGCGCGTGGCCTTGACCATCGCCCGCTCGAACGCCTTCAGCCCCATCTGCGACAGCAGCCAGCCGATCACCAGCACCGCCAGCACGAGCGCGATCTTGATCATGCGTCCTTCCTTACCGGTTAACGCCAAGATGGGGTCCCAAAGCCCCGAGTGCGAGCGGACCGGTGTCGCATCGCCCGTCCCACCCTGGCGCGCTGCAGGGTTGCCCCGTCCCGCCCCGGGCGCGCCGCAGGGTCGCCCATCCCGCCCCGGATCCGCCGTAGCGTCGCGCCGTCACGCCCCGGGCGTGCCGTAGCGTCGCGCCCCGGACGCGCCGTAGGGTCGCGCCCTGGGGGCGCCCGAGGGGCGCGCCCCCGGCGCGCCGGGGG
>JBCCMW010000176.1:0-8460 GCA_039026175.1 Pseudomonadota bacterium | reverse complement strand
CGGCCGACGGTCGCCCTGCGACGGCCAGCAGCGGCACGCCGGCCAGCGGCCGCGGCTGCGCCGCCCAGCCCGCCGCCAGCGCGCCGGGCAGCAGCGACGCGGCGGGCCAGAAAGTCAGCCACACCAGCGCGGTGTAAAGCCCGGGTGGGCCCCAGTGCGCCTCCTGCCCCTCGGCCACCTTGCCCATCAGATCGCGGCCCACGGCCTCGGCAAAGAACGCGCCGTCCGACACGATGGCGATGGCCACCAGCCAGGGCGCGACCAGCAACGCCGTCAGGCCCAGTCCCGGCAGCGGCCGCAGGGCGGCGAGCGGCGGCCAAGCCCGGCGGGCCAGGGCCAGCGCGCCCACGGCCAGGGCGGCGATGGCGGGCACGATGGGGCCCTTCAGCAGAACCGCCGCGGCGATGGCCAGCCAGAAGATCAGCCACGTGTAGCGCCCCGCCTGGCCCGTCGCCCCCCGGGCGAGCGCGCCGAAGGCGACGGCGGCCGTCGCCAGCAGGGCGGCGTCCGTCTTGGCGATCGTCGCCTCGGCCGCGGCCAGCACGGGCGTCGCCATCGCCAACCCGGCCAGCACCGCCGCCCGCGGGCCGACCAGCGCGTTCGCCGCCCACCAGGTGGACAGCGCCGCCAGAACCACCGCCAGGAACGAGGGGAGGCGGTAGGCCGCGATTGGCGCCTCGGGCCCGCCCAGCGGCCACGCGGCGGCGGCCTGCAGCCAATAGATGCCGATGGGCGTCTTCCAGCGCGGCTGGTCCTGGAAGCGGATGTCGACGTAGTCGCCGATCTCCATCATCTGTTTGGTCGCCTGCGCAAAGCGCGCCTCGTCGCGGTCGGTCACCGGCAGCGCGCCGAGGCCCGGCAGCGCGGCGAGGCAGGCGACCAGGGCGACCAGCAGCAGCGCCCGGCTGGGCGCTGTCGCGACGGCGTCGAGCAGGGTGGCAAAGCCGCGCTCCAGCCCGGCCTGCGCGGCATCCAGCCGTGCGGCGAGCCGGCTGCGGGTACGGACGGGCCCGCCCTCGGGCGCCATGCGCCCCGGCTCCCGTCCAGTCTCGGCCCCGGCCCGCGCCTAGTCCGCCGCCGGGGCTGCGGGCAACAGGGTCCCTGCGTCGTCCAGATCGAAATCGCCGCTGTCGTCCGAGGCAGGCGGCAGCGCCAGACCCTCGCCCTCGCCCACGGGATCGTCGTCGAAGCTCGGCAACTCGAAGGTCGTCGTGTCCTGTACCGGCGCGTCGAAATCGTCGGTCACCGAGCGCGTGCCGCCCCCGGCCACGATGGTCAGCGAGATCGAGGTGATCAGGAACGCAATCGCCAGCCCCCAGGTGAGCTTGGTCAGCGCGTTGCCCGCGCCGCGCTGCGAGACCAGGCCGCCACCGCCGCCGCCGATGCCGAGCGCGCCGCCCTCGGAGCGCTGCAGCAGCACCACCGCGATCAGGCACAGCGCGAGGATCAGGTGAACGACCAGGATGACGGTGGCCATGGGCCTCTCCGGTTGGCGTGTCGCGGCAAGCGGGACAGGGCGCCGCGCGCGGCGCTGGTGGCGCGGTGTCTAGCGCCGCCGTCGGCCGCTGTCGAATCGAAACCGGCACGCGCTGGGAGGCCCATGCCGCGTGCCGATGGCACGCAGGTGGGGGCTGCGGCCAGCCCGGCCAAGGCCCGGGGCCAGCCAGGGCCTCATGCCGCGCTGATGCCGCCGTTGGCGCTGATCGCCTGGCCGGTGATGCGCCGCGCGGCGGGCGAGGCCAGAAACAGCGCCAGTTCGGCCAGGTCCGACGCCTGGGTGGGACCCAGCGCCGCCAGCGGGCGCGCCTTGGCGAACAGCTTGGCCGAGAAGGTGCCCTCGGCCATCAGGCGCTCGGTCAGCGGCGTGCCCTCGACCAGCGACGGCGTCAGCGTATTCGCGCGGATGCCGTGGCGCTTTTCTTCGATGGCGAGGGTGCGCATGAACTGGATGATCGCGGCCATGCCTGCGCCGATCACCGCCTCGCCGGGCGTGGCGAGCTTGCCCGCGTCCGAGGCGACGGCGATCACCGCGCCGCCGCCGGCCCGGCGCATCGGCTCGACCGCCGCCCGCCCGGCATAGAGCACGGGGGCCAGGTCCAGGAGCAGCGCGCTGCGGATATCGTCCAGCGACTGGCGGTGCAAGAGCTCGGGCAGCCGGTTGCCGCCGGTGCTGATGACCAGCGTATCGAGCCGGCCGAGCCGTGCCTCGGCGCTCTCGAACAACGCGGCGACCGCCGCCGGATCGGCGGCGTCGGCTTGCAGAAAGCCAGGCGGGTGGGCATGCCCCTCGGCCGCCAGCGTGGCGGCGGCGGCGTTCCCCCGCGCCGCGTCGCGCCCGGCGATGGCCGTGCGGGCGCCGGCGGCGGCAAAGCGGCGCGCGGTCTCCAGCCCGATGCCGCCGGTGCCGCCCAGCACCAGCACCGCCTGTTCGGCCAGGGGGCGGGGCGCAAAGCCTGCGGTCGTCGTGTCGTTTGGCGCAGTTTGGACCATGCCCCAGCGATGCATGGCCCCGCGCCGCGCGGCAAGGGTCTGGGGCCTGTGGGTAGGCGGCGGCGGGCAGCGGAAGCGCGCCGCCCCACAGTGTTCAGTCCTGTGCGGCGGGCAGGCCCGGGACCAGGCGCGCCAGACGGGCGCGCAGGCTAGGTGCCGCTGTCAGATCGCGGATCAGCCACAGCGGGTTCTCGGGCTCGCGGTTGGGCAGGATGATCGAGCGCGCGTAGCTGCGCGACACGCTCCACCCCGGCCGCCCTAACATCCGATCGATGTCGCCGTTGCCGTGGCACACCGTCAGCATGCACATGGCCGAGGCGCCCTGTGCCCGCGCGTGCTCGCACGCGTGGTCGAACAGGCGGCGGCCGATGCCCGTGTGGCGGAATGCTTCCTCGACCGTCACAGCGCACTCGGCCCGTTCGCCGCGGAAGCCGACCTCTACGCTGGCCCGCATCACGTCGTCGACGTACCAGCCGAACACGTCGTTCAGCCGGCTCACGCGCGCCCAGTGCACCAGGTCGTCGTCGCTTGGATCGATGTTGAAGCGGGTGTACAGGTCCTCGCCCGACAGCCGCCGAGCGTGGCGCAACAGATCCACCCAGTCGTCTTCGGCCAGCGGGCGCACAGTGCCGCTGACCCGACGACGAAAACGCGTAAGCAACGCGGTCATCGCTCGCTCCTTTCCAACCCGTTGCGAAAGATGATGATTTTGAGGCGAAAAGTCTATCGTCGCGAGTGTCGGAGACGCTGAAATCGTCTTAAACGCGATCTGTCAACGGCTGCGGGATCGCGATCGCGATGTCGGGAAACCCAGATGTTTCAGCGTCTAGCGACCGGTTTTTGAGATGATGTTGCGTCCTGCGGGGCGGTGACATCGGCGCGCCGTCGGCACCGGCACATCATGCGCGGATCGTGCCGGCCCACCGCGCCGGCGCAGCCCGCCCGTGCTGCGAATCGAGCGGCTAGAGCACTCTGCGACCGCACGGAATCGGTTGTGGGGATTCCCTTTCGGGCCGAGGCATGATTCATCGTGAAGGCTGGTGAGGAGGCCAGCCTTCATGACCAGACCTCTCTCCCTCGATCTCAGGCAGCGCGTCGTGGACGCAATCGACGCATGCCAGAGTTGCCGGGCGGCCGCGGCGCGGTTCGGCATCGCGCCTTCAGCGGCGGTGAAGTGGCACAAGCTCTGGCGCGAGACGGGATCGGTCGCGCCGCGTGCTCAGGGTGGCGACAAGCGCTCGGGGCGGATCGAGGGCCTTGGTGCGGCGATCTTCGCCATGGTCGAGGAGGCCGTCCACATCACGCTGACCGAGATCGTCGGGCGGCTCGAGCGCGAGCATGGGGAGCGCTTCGCACCCTCGACCGTGCACCGGTTCTTCCGCCGCCACGGCTGGACGTTCAAAAAAAGTCGGCCCATGCCGCCGAGCAGGAGCGGGCCGATGTCGCCGCGGCCCGCCAAGCCTGGTTCGAGGCGCAGCCGGACCTGGACCCCGAGCGCCTGATCTTCATCGACGAAACCTGGCTGAACACGAAGATGACGAGGCTCCGCGGCCGGGCGCCGCGTGGCGAGCGGCTGCGCGCCCCGATCCCGCACGGGCACTGGCGCACCACGACATTCGTCGCCGGTCTCAGGCTTACCGGAATCGACGCGCCGATGGTGATCGACGGGGCCATCAACGGCGTGAGCTTTCTCGCTTATGTCCGAAAGGTCCTCGTGCCGGCACTCCGCCCGGGCGACGTGGTCATCATGGACAACCTCGGAAGCCACAAGGGCCCTGCCGTGCGCGAGGCCATCGAAGCCGCCGGCGCCGGGCTCCTGTTCCTGCCGCCCTACAGCCCAGACTTTAACCCGATCGAGAACGCCTTCGCCAAGCTCAAGGCACTCCTCCGCAAGGCCGCCGCCCGCACCCGTGACGCCCTCTGGGACGCCGTCGGCAGGGCCCTCGATGCATTCACCGCCGACGAATGCCGGAACTACTTCACTGCCGCAGGCTATGAACCCGAGTGATGAGAATCTGCTCTAGGCCCGGTCTGCCCCGCTCAGCGTCATCCGCTCAGCGTCCATTGCCCCGGCGGTGGCGGCCGCTCTGGGTTACCGAGACCAGCCGCAGCGCCGGACGGCGGCGGCGGGGCGGCGGCGCGCCCTGGGTCTTGGTCTCGGCCGGCGTCGCGGCGCCGGGCGCCGTGCCTTGCACCACCGTGACCGTCGGCGGGCACTGCGGCGGTGCGCTCGCCCCGTTTTCTGCCCCGTCTTGCGCCCCGTTTTCCGCCCCGTCCTCGGCCCCGTCTTCGGCCCCGTCTTCGCCCGGTCGGTCCTCTTGGGCGACCATACGCAGACCGTCGATCGCGTCGAACAGCGCGGCGATCGCTTCCAGCCGCTGCGGCGACGCGTGGCGGCAGGGCGGGGGACAGGGCGGTACGTCCCCGGCCTCGCTTGCAGCCCCCGCCGCCCCCGCCCCTCGGGCCTCGCCTGCGCTGTCGGCAATCGGCGGACAAACGGTCTCGGCCGCCTGCGGGGCCACCGCGGCCGTCGGGTCCCCCGGACCCGCGGTATCGTAGGGCTGGCCGCTCACCCGAAGCGCCCCGCCATGAAGGCGCGCGTCTCGGGGTGCTGCGGCGCGTCGAACACCCGCTCGACCGATCCGCACTCGACCACCCGGCCCAGCACGAAAAAGGCCACCCGGTCGGCGATCCGCCGTGCCTGTTCGCGGTTGTGCGTGACGATCACCACGGCGCGGTCCCGGGCGATGCGCCGGATCAGCGCCTCGATCCGCTCGGTTGCGATGGGGTCGATGGCCGAGCACGGCTCGTCCATCAGCATCACATCCGGCATGACCGACAGCGCCCGCGCGATGCAGAGCCGCTGCTGCTGTCCGCCCGAGAGCGCGAGCGCAGGCTCGTGCAGCCGCTTGTGCACCTCTTCCCACAGCCCGGCTTGCGCGAGGCATTGGCGGACATGCGCGTCCATCGCGCTGTCCTCGACCAGCCCATGCAGGCGCGGTCCGTAGGCCACGTTCTCGTACACGCTGCTGGCAAAGGGATTGGGCGCCTGCGCGACCCAGCCGAACCGGCGGCGCAGCCGCGGCGGGTCGACCTCGGGTGCGTGGATGTTCTGTCCGTCCAGCACCACCTCGCCCGCCACGCGCGCGCCCGGCACCGCGTCCTGCATGCGATTGAGGCACTTCAGCATGGTGGTCTTGCCGCAGCCCGAGGGGCCCATAAAGGCCAGCACTTCGCCCGCATAGACGTCGAGATCGACGCCGTAGAGCACCTGGCGCGCACCGTACCAGACGCTGACATCGCGCACGGTCAGCAGCGGCGAGCCGGTGTGGCGGCGCATCGGAGGGCTGCGATGCGGGGTCGCCGCGGGCCCGTCGCCGGCCGCCTGTGCCGGCCTCGACGCGGCCCGGTCCTCGGCCCGGTCCTCGGCCCGATCCTCGGCCCGGGGGCTCTGGCCGTCGGCGTCGCGCTCGGGCTCTACGGCGGTTTCCATGGTTCTCCACCCGACGGTTTGTCGTGTCGAGACAATGGGCTGGCCGGTGCCTGCGCGCCTTGATCTGGATTAAATCAATCGCTTGGGGGCGCCGGGGTCCCTGGCGGGGCGCGGGGACGTGCGCGCGCCTGGGGACAGGCCGCGATCTTGGCCGGGCGGCCTAGGCATCCACGTCGTCGACGTCGCGTTGGCCCGACAGCCAGGCGCGCACGTGGCTCCACGACAGACCGATGCCCAGCACCAGGCCCAGCGTGATCAGCATGATCCAGGCCAGCGGCCCGCGATCCTGGATCGTGAGATCGACGATCCCATAGTACACCAGCGTCCAGATGAAGGTGCCGACCAGCGCACCCATCAGCACGATCCCCGGCAGCCCGATCGAGCGTAGCGTGGCGCGCACGAACACGGTGTAGAGGATCGCCAGCACGGCGCCGGCCAGCAGCTTGGGCGGCAGCGCGTCGTTCAGGCCCTGTGCCACCCAGTGCGCATACGAATAGCCCGCCGGGTTGAAGGTCGCCAGCACCAGCGCGATGCCGGCGGCGCAGCGCGTCGCGATGGCCGCGAAACCGAACGAGTGCACCATGCGCGCCCCCCTTGCCCTGGGCTGGTCTCTGCGGCGGCCGATCCGCCCAGCGGCACCTGTCTCGCCCAAGCCCCGATCCCCGGTCTAGCCCAGCCCCCGGTCTAGCCCAGCGCAGCACCGGCATCCACCGTCGATCTGCCGTGGACCGCGCTCTGCGCCTGCGCCTGCGCCCGCACCCTGAAAGGCCCGGAAAGGGATGCGATGGTGCCGCTCGCCGCGGGGCGCAGCCGGTGGCGGCCGCGACCGTTCTGGGGCATAATTCCGGCCAGCAAAAACGGTAGCGGGAGGCGACGTGATGGCTGATGTGGATGCGAACGCGGGCGGCAGCGACGTCTACCAGGGCAAGTCGGCCCCTGCGGTGGCGGGCACCCGAGGCGCGATGCCCGGCCTGCCCGCCGTGCGCGCGGCGACCTGGGACGACCTGAAGGCCGCGCTGATGGCCGGTTGGGAGGATCTGAAGGCGACGCCGGTGCTGTCGCTCGGCGTCGGCGCAGTCTGTGCGCTGGCGGGCAATGCGATCTTCTGGATGCTGGACGCGGGCGCCATGGCGGCGCTGGCCTGGCCCGCGATGGCGGGCTTTGCGCTGGTCGCGCCGTTCGCCGCGGTGCTGTGCTACGAGATCTCGCGCCGGCGCGAGCAGGGCCAGACGGTCGAGACCAGCGAGCTGATGGCGGTGGTCCGCGCCTCGGCCAGTTCGCAGGTGCTGTTCCAGGGGTTCCTGACGCTGTTCTGGCTGACCTTCTGGCTGCACATCGCGTGGGTGCTGTGGGCGGTGTTCTTCGGCGTGCAGTTCTCGCGGTTCTGGGACGTGGCGGGGGATCTCTTCACCACGACGCACGGGCTGGCGTTCCTGGTGGTCGGCCACGCGTCGGGCCTGTTCTTTGCGGTGGTCGCCTTCGCGATGAGCGCGGTGACGTTCCCGTACCTGCTGGACCGCGATGCCGACTGCGCGACGGCGATGGTGGTCAGCTTCAAGACCGTGTTCGCGAGCCCCGTGGTGATGGGCGGCTGGGCCGCCCTGATCGCCGCCCTCCTGATCGCCGGCTCACTGCCCTTCCTCCTAGGCCTGGTGGTGGTGCTCCCCCTCCTAGGCCACGCCAGCTGGCACCTCTATCGACGGTTGGTGGGGGCGTAGCGCGGCGAGGCTGACGTCGTAGGGGGGAACGCATCGCCGGTCCAACCAATGGTGCGTTGCACGCGCCCTGCGGGCGCGCCGCCCAGTCCAAAGCGGCGCGCCGTTCGTCGGTCACCAAAACTCCGGAGTTGACCATCCGTCGCCCGTGTCACTCGCCAGCTTTCCCACTGAACCCCTCCAGCGCTCTTGGGTTCGTGGCGCAGGTCCTTGGGTTCTCTTTCTTCACTGCTGGGACGCACAGCAGGGGTTGGGAGCGGTCGCGCGTGATATCGTTTAGGGCGTCGAGGTGCGCAAAGACTATCAAGGGGACCCGTGCGTCCTACGCCAAACTTCGGGCCGCCGCGAAACCAGCGCCAGTAGATGAAGCGCCGCCTTCAGGCGGCTTCACGCACGATTTCAACGCTCGGCTTCGGTGACAGCGTCGCCCTTGCCTCAGTTCTTCGCCTTGTCCACCATGCGGTTGGCGGCGATCCAGGGCATCATGCCGCGGAGTTTTTCGCCGACGGCCTCGATCTGGTGGGCGTCGTTGTTGCGACGGGTGGCCTTGAAGCTGGGCTGGCCCGCTTTGCACTCGGCCATCCAGTCGCGCACGAAGCGGCCGTACTGGATGTCCTCGAGGATCGCTTTCATCCGCGCCTTGGTCTCGTCGTAGGGCAGCACGCGGGGGCCGGACACGTACTCGCCGAACTCGGCCGTGTTCGAGATCGAGTAGTTCATGTTCGCGATGCCGCCCTCGTAGATCAGGTCGACGATCAGCTT
>JBCCMW010000175.1:0-8492 GCA_039026175.1 Pseudomonadota bacterium | reverse complement strand
GGGCTGCGGGCGGGGCGGCGGCTGGGGGCGGCCGGCGGCCCTGGCCGCCGCTGATGGCCGCCACGCTGGGGGCGATCAGCCTGTCGCTGATGCACCCGCTGTTCTCGCTGCTGCTCGAGCGGGCGGGCCTGTCGGGCAGCACCATCGGGCTCAACGCCATGGCCGCCCCCGTCGGCATGGTGCTGGCGGCGCTCTTGTTGCCGGGGCTGCTGGCGCGCCTGGGCCTGGCGACGCTCACCTGCGGCGCGCTGGCGCTGGCGGCGGCGACCGCCGTGCTGGTGCCGCTGGTCGACGGGCTGCCGGCCTGGACGGTGCTGCGCTTTACCTACGGGCTGGCCGTCACCGCGCTGTTCTACGCCGTCGAGTTCTGGATCATCGCCGCCGCCCCCGAGGGACGGCGCGGCCGGGCCATCGGGCTCTATGGCATCTGCACGACCGCGGCGTTCACGCTGGGGCCGCTCGGCGTGTACGTGACCGGCAGCGAGGGCGTCCTGCCCTTCGCGGTGGCGGGTGCCACGGTGCTGCTCGGCATCCCAGCCATCGCGCTCGGCGCGGCCGGGGCGCCCGGTGCGGCGCGCGACGGGCGGCCGGGCCCGTTCGTGGCTTTTGGCTTCTTCCGCTCGGACCCCACGCTGCTGATTGCCATCCTGCTGTTCGGGGTGATCGAGTTCGGCACGCTGTCGCTGCTGCCCGTCTGGGGCCTGCGCACCGGGTTCGGCGAGGACACGACCGTCACGCTGGTGGCGCTGTTCGCGTTGGGCGCGATGGCGCTGCAGGGCCCGCTCGGCTGGGCGGCGGATCGCTATGCCGTGCGCCCGCTGCTGGCGGCCGCGGCCTTCGTGTGCGTGCTGGCGCCGCTGATGCTGATCGCGGCGGCGCCGGGGCTGATCGCAGCGTCGAGCGCGGTGCTGGTCTGGGGCGGCTTCGGCGCGGGGCTCTACACCCTGGCGCTGGCCGGGCTTGGCGCACGCTACAGCGGCCAGCGGTTGGCTGAGGCACAGGCCGCGCTGAACATCGCCTATGGCATTGGCGCGCTGGCCGCCCCGGCGGCGATGGGGATCGCGATGGACCGCGTGGCGGCGCCGCATGGGCTGCTGCTGGCCGCGTCCCTGGCCGCCGCCGCCTATCTGGCGCTGACGCTGGGCCGTATGGTGCGGGTGCCGCGCTGACGGCGAAACGGCGCCGGCGCACCGCGCGCACCCTCGGCGCCGGGCGACAGCGCCCTTGACACCCGGGCCCTGCTCGATAAACGCAGCGCGCAGAACCCTTGGGGCGCATCGGACCGGCATGTCTGCGCCCGGCGCACCGGCGCCCACCGGCCAGCCCTGCGCGGGCGCCCGGGCCACCGGCCAACGGAGTGAACAGCGATGGCCAAGCCGACGACCGTCAAGATCCGCCTGAACTCGACCGCGGGCACCGGCTTTTTCTACGTGACGAAGAAGAATTCCCGCACGATGACGGAAAAAATGACTTTGCGTAAGTACGATCCGGTCGCGCGCAAACACGTGGAGTTCAAGGAAGGCAAGATCAAGTAACAATAGCCTTCCTGGCATCGGCGAGGGACAGTCGATGCACAGCGGGCGGTCGAGGCGGTACCCCCACCTCGGCCGCCCGTTTCCGTTTCGACGCCCCCCTTCGCCCCCAGGTCGCCCCCGGGTCGCCCCCGAGTGAACCGCAGGTGGCGCCCGGGACGCCCTCGGGTCGCCAATGGGTCGCCCCCAGCTAGCCCTGGGTCGCCTGATCTCGGGGGCCCACCCGCCGACGGAGCGCCCCGCCCATGGCCGATCTGCCGCCCGCCGTCAGCCTGCCGCTCACCGCGGTCGAGCCGCCCAGCGACGGTGGGCGCGTGCCGCTCTTGATGGCCCATGGCCTGTTCGGCCAGGCAAGGAACTTCGCCTCGCCCGCCAGGCGGCTGGCCGAGAGCACGGGGCGGCGGGTGTTGACGGTGGACCTGCGCAACCACGGCGCAGCGCCGCACGACGCGCGGATGGACTATCCGGCGATGGCCGCCGACCTGGCCGCGACGATCCGGACGGTGGGGGCGCCGTTGGTGCTGTTCGGCCACTCGATGGGCGGCAAGGCCGCCATGGCGCTGGCGCTCAGCCACCCCGAGTTGCTGGCCGCCCTGATCGTCGCCGACATCGCGCCCGTCGGCTACCAGCACCACGAGCACGCCTCGATCGTCGAGGCGATGCAGGCGCTGGATCTGGGCACGATCACGCGGCGCTCGGACGCCGACCGTGCGCTGGCCGCGGCGCTGCCCGACCCGGGCGTGCGCGGCTTTATCGTGCAGAACCTGGAGATCGCCGGGGGGCGGGCGCGCTGGCGGCCCAACCTGACGGCGCTGGCCGAGAGCATGACCGCGATCCTGGGCTTTCCGGACGATCTGCCCGAGACCGCCTACGAGGGGCCGACGCTGTTTCTGCACGGCAGCCGGTCGAGCTATGTGCCCGCCTCGGCCCACGGCCGCATCCGCGCGTTGTTTCCCGACGTCGAGATCCAGGCGATCGACGCGGGCCACTGGCTGCACGCTGAAAACCCCACCGCGTTTGCCGAGGCGCTGGAGGCCTGGCTCGCGACCCTCGGCGCTTAACCCGCCTCCGACCGTGCGGAATCGCGGCTGGTCGCCGCGATGCTCTTCTGTGGGTGCCCGGGGGTGGCATGCGTCTGGCGGCAAAGGGGAAGGGGGTGGCTGAGAGAAGCCCGACGGGGCTTCTCGACCAGCGTTTGGCGGGTGTCGGGCCGCGTCAAGGACAAGCCGCTCTGCGGTCGCCTCACGGCGATCCTTGACCCGGCCCGCGACCCGCCCCGTCCGGCCCGACGTAAGGGTGGGTCGGGAGGGGTGGGTCGCCGATTGGACTGGCCAGTTGGGCTCGACGGTCAGGCGGGGACGGCGAGGGGGGCTGCCTGTGCCTCGGCCACCACGGCGACGATGTCGGCCATGATGCGGTTCAGCTCGAAATCCTTGGGCGTGTAGACGCGTGCGACGCCCATCTCGCGCAGGCGCGCGGCGTCGTCGTCGGGGATGATGCCGCCGGCGACCACCGGCACGTCGTCCAGCCCGGCCGCGCGCAGGCCCTCGAGCACCGCACCGATCAGCGCCATGTGGCTGCCCGAGAGCACGCTGAGGCCGACCACGTGGACGCTCTCCTCGACCGCGGCATTCACGATCTCGGCCGGGGTCAGGCGGATGCCCTCGTAGACCACCTCCATGCCGCAGTCGCGCGCGCGCACCGCGATCTGTTCGGCACCGTTCGAGTGGCCGTCGAGCCCCGGTTTGCCGACCAGGAACTTGAGCCGGCGGCCGAGCCCGCGGGACACGGTTTCGACCCGGTCGCGGAGCGGAGCGATTGCTGCGTCGCTGCCGCCCGGGGCGGCCTGGCCCACGCCGGTGGGCGCGCGGTACTCGCCGAAGGCTGCCCGCATCACGGCGCCCCACTCGCCCGTCGTCACGCCGGCCTTGGCGGCGGCGATCGAGGCGGGCATCACGTTCTCGCCGCCCGCGGCCGCGGCGCGCAGCGCGTCCAGCGCCGCGGCGACGGCGGCAGGGTCGCGCGCCTCGCGCCAGGCGGCGAGGCGGGCGACCTGGTCGGCCTCGACCCCCTCGTCGACGACCAGGATGCCGCCCTCCTCCTCGATCAGCGGCGAGGGTTCGCCGTCGCGGTAGCGGTTCACGCCGACCACCGTAACGTCGCCCCGCTCGATGGCCGAGAGGCGGGCGCGGTTGGATTCGACCAGGGCGCCCTTCATGTGGTCGATCGCATCGACCGCGCCGCCCATGCGGTCGATCTGCGCCAGCGCCGCCCGCGCCTGGTCCTTCAGCGCCTCGACCTTGCGCTCGACGGCGGGGTTGCCCTCGAACAGGTCCTCGTACTCCAGCAGGTCCGTCTCGAAGGCCAGGATCTGCTGCATGCGCAGCGACCACTGCTGGTCCCACGGGCGCGGCAGGCCCAGCGCCTCGTTCCACGCCGGCAGCTGCACGGCGCGCGCCCGGGCGTGGCGCGACAGGGTGACGGCCAGCATCTCCAGCACGATGCGCACGGCGTTGTTCTCGGGCTGCTGCTCGGTCAGGCCCAGCGAGTTGACCTGCACGCCATAGCGGAAGCGACGGTAGCGCGGGTCCTCGACGCCATACCGCTCGCGGCAGATCTCGTCCCAGAGATCGACGAAGGCGCGCATTTTGCACATCTCGGTCACGAACCGGATGCCGGCGTTCACAAAGAACGAGATGCGCCCGACGATGCGGGGGAAATCCTCGGCCGGCACGTTCGGGCGCACCCGGTCCAGCACGGCTGTGGCGGTGGCCAGCGCAAACGCCAGCTCCTGCTCGGGCGTCGCCCCGGCCTCCTGCAGGTGGTAGCTGCAGACGTTCATCGGGTTCCACTTGGGCACCGCCTGGTAGCAGTAGGCGGCCACATCGGCGATCAGCTTGAGGCTGTGCTCGGGCGGGAATACATAGGTCCCGCGGCTGAGATACTCTTTGATGATGTCGTTCTGCACCGTGCCCTGCAGGCCGGCGGGGTCGGCGCCCTGCTCCTCGGCCACCGCGATGTACAGCGCCAGCAGCCAGGGCGCCGTCGCGTTGATGGTCATCGAGGTGTTCATCTGCGCCAGCGGAATGTCGCTGAACAGCGTGCGCATGTCGCCGAGGTGCGCCACTGGCACGCCGACCTTGCCCACCTCGCCGCGCGCCAGGATATGGTCGCTGTCATAGCCGGTCTGGGTGGGCAGGTCGAAGGCGACCGACAGGCCGGTCTGACCCTTGGCTAGGTTCTTGCGGTAGAGCGCGTTCGATGCCGCCGCGGTGGAGTGGCCGGCATAGGTGCGGAAGATCCACGGCTTGTCGCGCTCGACCATCGTCATCTGCCACTCCATCAATCGCACTACTGCATTGCAGCATGTGCAATCGAGCAAGATCGCGTCTCGGTCAAGTGCGATCTCGCAAGAATCGTGCTTGCCCAAGCGACGAGTCCCATCCTGGTGCAACCAGTGCGTCGCTCCGGGCGCCTCGATGCGGCGCGCACGGCGCGCATTCAGTGGCTGGCGGAGCGTGCCGGGGCCTCGCCGGGTGTCTTCGGTCGCTGCCACGCCCAGAGCCACGCGGGGCCAAGCGCCGGGAGTGTCCCATCGCAGCACGGCTGCTGCGTCGCACAAAGAGGCTTGCGTGGAGTATCGCGCAATGTCAGTAACGCGCGAGGAGCGAATTCGCATGAATCTTGCGCACCCGGTTCACCGAGCTGGGATGAGGAGGGACCCATGACCGACGCCGCCGTTGCGACCGCCGTCGACGACACCCCCGCCAAGGATCTGTACGCGGTGGGCGAGATCCCGCCGCTGGGTCACGTGCCGGCACGGATGCATGCCTGGACCATCCGGCGCGAGCGTCACGGCGACCCCGACACCGCCATGCAGCTGGAGGTCGTGGACACGCCCCAGCCCGACAGCCACGATGTGCTGGTCCTCGTGATGGCCGCGGGCGTCAACTATAACGGCGTCTGGGCCGCCCTCGGCCAGCCGATCAGCCCGTTCGACGGGCACAAGGCGCCCTATCACATCGCCGGCTCCGATGCCGCGGGCGTGGTCTGGGCGGTCGGCGACAAGGTGCGCAACTGGAAGGTCGGCGACGAGGTCGTCATCCACTGCAACCAGGACGACGGCGACGACGAGGAGTGCAACGGCGGCGACCCGATGTACTCGCCCACCCAGCGGATCTGGGGCTACGAGACGCCGGACGGCAGCTTTGCGCAGTTCACCTGCGTCCAAGCCCAGCAGCTGATGCCGCGCCCGCGCCACCAGACCTGGGAGGAGAGCGCGTGCTATACGCTGACCCTCGCCACCGCCTATCGCATGATGTTCGGCCACCATCCGCACGAGCTGAAGCCGGGGCAAAACGTGCTGGTCTGGGGCGCCTCGGGCGGGCTCGGCAGCTACGCGATCCAGCTTGCCGCCACCGCCGGTGCGAACGCCATCGCCGTGATCTCGGACGAGACCAAGCGCGAATTCGTCATGGGGCTGGGGGCCAAGGGCGCGATCAACCGCCGGGACTTCAAGTGCTGGGGCCGGCTGCCGGACGTCAACACGCCCGAGTACAAGGCCTGGTTCGCCGAGGCGCGCAAGTTCGGCAAGGCGATCTGGGACATCACCGGCAAGGGCGTGAACGTCGACATGGTGTTCGAGCATCCGGGCGAGACGACATTTCCGGTCTCCACCTTCGTCTGCAAGAAGGGCGGCATGGTCGTCATCTGCGCCGGTACGACCGGGTTCAACTGCACCTTCGACGTGCGCTATATGTGGATGCACCAGAAGCGCCTGCAGGGCAGCCACTTTGCGCACCTAAAGCAGGCGGCCTCGGCCAACAAGCTGATGGTCGAGCGGCGGCTCGACCCCTGTATGTCCGAGGTGTTCGAGTGGCGCGAGTTGCCCGCGGCGCACATGAAGATGCTGCGCAACGAGCACAAACCCGGGAATATGTCGGTGCTGGTGTCCGCCCCGCGCACGGGGCTGCGCACCGTCGAGGATGCGCGCGAAACCGCGATGTGACCGCCGCGACACCGCCGTGTTCACTGGCCCGGGGGCAGCAGCCCCCGGGTTTGTTCGTTCAGGCCACGTACTGGTCGGCCGGGCGGCGGTACTGCTGATAGACGCTCGGCAGCACGTACGGGTTCTCTTGCCGCTCCCGCATCTTGCGGATCTGCTGGATCTGCTGGCGGGCCTGCAGCAGCCCGCCGCCCAGCTTCACCAGGAACAACGTCAAGATCATATCGATACCCATCGCATCCTCCAATTCTTGCGCGTCGGTGGCGGGGATGTCGGCCCGATTACGGCGAACGCCAGCCATTTGGACAGCTTGACGCAGTATCACCACTCTGTAGGCATGATTTTCAAAAGTATAAATCATGATATTACTTGCGACACTATTGCACATCATGAAAGCTTTACTTCCACGATGCGACAGTGGCTTGCAAAAAACGCCGGCCACAGCCGGCACCCTGCGGCGGATATGCCATAGTGCAATGATTTCATGGGGTTAGCAGACAGGAAAACGGCGCCGCCCGGGCGGGCGCCGCCGTCGAGACTGTCAGTCAGGTAAGGTGCTGCGGGCCACAGCCGGTTCCTTGGCCGGGGCCCGCGACCCTTAGGGCAGGCTGCTGACCTGCGGCACTGTGGCCACCATCACGCCGCTTGGCAGGGCGGCGCTTGCCCACAGGCCCATACCCGCGCTGACCACGATAATGGCGGCGACCACGGCCATGGACAGATCGCTCCAGAACTTGTTTCGACGCATCGCATCCTCGTACGCACAACTGTAAACAACCTATGGACGACTCATACGCAGCCGACCACGCATGAAGAACTACGCGGCGATTGGGGCGAGTGTGAGGCGCGCGCTTCGGGGTGGCAGAGACGCTTTGACGGGTTTTTGGCTGTTATTTTAACCACATGGCGTCCCAGGCGGGGATCGCACCGGCCCCCGCCTGCCCCGGAAGGGCGCGCCGCCGCAGCCGCGCGCCCGGGTCTGGGACAGTGACGATCAGGCGATCATCAATCCGTCGTCATAATACTCCAGGTTGTCGATGAAGTAGGCCACGGCCGCGTCGCCGTCGGCCACTGCATAGGGGGCGTCCGCGTTCTGCACCGCGCTGCCCGATTTGTTGAGGATGTCGATCAGTTCCTCGTCGGTCAGATCCTCGCCGAGCAGGGTCGCCGACGCCTCGGACAGGCGCGCGGCGATGCCAGCCACCTCGGGCGCTGCGAAGCTGGTGCCCGAGACGGTGACGGTGCCGCCCCACACGGTCTCGGCCGTCCGGTTCACGCCATCGGCGGCGATGTCGGTCAGCGTGTCGGAACGCTGGCTGAAGCTGGCCAGGTCGCCGTCACTGTCGACGGCCGACACGGCGACCACGTTGGGGTCGGCCGCCAGCACGTTGACGCCGTCGTCGTAGGTGGTGCCGCTGTTGCCGGCCGCCGCGACCGAGATCACCCCCAACGCGTCGAGCATCGCGAACTCGTCGGACAGCGGCGTCAGCGTCTCGGTCGTCGTATTGCCGAAGCCCAGGCTGAGGTTCACCGCTGCGATGTCGAAGTACCCGGTCAGCGCAATGCTCATCTGCAGCGCTTCCTCGATGTCGCCCAGGCTGGCGCCGCCACCGCCGTCGGGGAACACCTTGAGGTGGATGATGTCGACGTCCGGCGCCTCGTCCAGCGCCGACTGCGCGACCCAGTCGCCGTGGCTGTAGAGCGAGGTCTTGCTGGCGTCGGCATCGTTTGCGCCCGAGAAGTCGTACGACCAGACGGTCGCCGACTGATCGTAGAAGGGCGACATGCCGTCATCGATCACGATGATGGTCTGGCCGGCGCCGGTGAAATCGGCGGCCGCATAGGCGGGCTCCGCCGCCGCAGCAGGCTGCCCCGCCGCGCGGGCGCCCCAGACCCAGGACCACCAGCCCATCGCCGCGGCCGCGCCGCCCCCCGCGCCGGCGCCCAAGGCGCCT
>JBCCMW010000174.1:0-8552 GCA_039026175.1 Pseudomonadota bacterium | reverse complement strand
GATTTTGGTTCTTGTATTTAGAATTACGGCCATTAATACTGAAATAATACTACCCAGTGACTTGCTTTTGTTGTGGCCACAAAGCGGGCGGTCGATTTCGGACAGGCTTTCACGGCCAGCGCACGCGCCGCTTCGTACGCGCGTTCCGGCGGCCCGCCAGCACATCGCCCGCTTGGGCGCCGACGACAACCACCGCCGACCGCACTCGGCAATCGGCTACCGAACGCCGGCAGCCCACCCCGCACGGCGGACCGCAACGGGCGGCAAACTGCGCGCCGGGCGCCGGCGCTGCGACGGGTGGGGCGACGCACGGCAGGAGAACCATCGGCGGGTAGACGGCCGACGGGGGAACGATCGCTGCACAGCCGGGCGTCGCCGGACGCTTGTCCCCATCGGTGGCTTTCGTTAGATTTTGCCCAGCAGAGAGCCGTGTGGAGGTCCCGCCGGGGCCGGCGGTTCGATGGAGGTCGGTTCTGACTGAACAGATCGCGATGGGAACCCCCGTTTCCCAGACGGACACAGCGTCCGCGCGCCGTCCAACGGCGCCCCTCGACGGACAGGCGCTTCTGACCCTGGTCCTCGGCTCTCTCGATCAAGACAGCGCGCAGGAGATCGTGGACATTGATCTCGCCGGCAAGTCGGACATGGCCGACCACATGGTCGTGGCCTCGGGCCGGTCGTCGCGCCACGTCGCGGCGATTGCCGAAAAGCTGCTCGTGCGGCTGAAGCACGACGGCGGCGTCCGCGCCAAAGTCGAGGGTCGCGAGGCCGCCGACTGGGTGCTGATCGACGCCGGCGACGTGATCGTGCACCTGTTCCGGCCAGAGGTGCGCGCGTACTACCAGATCGAGAAGATGTGGCAGCCTCAGCCCGAGCCGATGGCCCGCCGGGCCTGACGCCCGGCCCCGGGCCGCAGCCAGGATCGGACGACAAGGCCGGTGCGCCTCTGCGTCATCGCCGTCGGCCGACTGCGCGACAGCCCCGAGGCGCGGCTGGCTGCCGCCTATGCTGATCGCGCGGGAGCCGTCGGCAGGCCCCTCGCGCTGGGCCCCGTGCGGATCGAGGAGATCGACGAGCGCACCGCCGCCGATCCCGTCAGCCAGACCGCCCGCATCCTGCGCGCCGCCCAGGATCGCTATCTGATCGCGCTCGACGAACGGGGGCGCCGTCTGGACAGCCCGGCTTTTGCGCAGCTGCTAGCCGATCTGCGCGACCGCGGCCTGCGCGAGGTGGCCTTCGCCATCGGCGGCGCGGACGGGCATGCCCCAGCGATGGCCGAGGCCGCGGCCGAGCGTCTGTCGTTCGGCGCGATGGTGTGGCCGCACGCCCTGGCCCGCGCCATGCTGTGCGAACAGCTCTATCGCGCCGCCAGCATCCTGGCCGGCGCGCCCTATCACCGCAGGTAACGCGCGGGTCCCGGCGGCGCCCGCCGCCGCTTGCCGGCTTGGAGGCGGCGCCCCTTCGCGCTAGGCACAAGCCGCGCCCCACCAGCCGCGCCCCAAAAGCCGCGCCACCGGCCCGCAGCGCCCGCGCCCAACCACGGAGACACGGCATGCCCGCCGAGACCGCTGCCGCCGACAGCGCCGCGCTCGCACCCCGCGCCGGTACGGGCGTCGCGCCCGTGGCGCTGGTGATCCTGGACGGGTGGGGCCTGCGCGAGGGCGGGGCGGACAACGCGCCGCTGCAGGCCCACACCCCGGTGATGGACCGGCTGAGCGCCACCTGCCCGATGGTGCGGCTCCAGGCCTCGGGCGCGGCGGTCGGCCTGCCGGACGGGCAGATCGGCAACTCCGAGGTCGGCCACACGACCATCGGCGCGGGGCGGGTGGTGTGGATGGACCTGCCGCGCATCGACCGCGCGATCCAGGAAGGCCGCTTTGCCGAAGCCCCCGCGCTGGTGCGATTTGCCGACACGCTGGCCCGCACCGGCGGGACCGCGCACCTGATGGGCCTGGCCAGCCCCGGCGGCGTGCACGCCCACCAGCGCCACATCGCCGCTGCTGCACGGGCACTCGCCGCGCGCGGCATTCCGGTGGCGCTGCATCTGTTCACCGACGGGCGCGACGTTGGGCCCCGCACCGCCGACAGCCAAGTGCCCGACCTGCTGGCCGCCATCGCGGGCGTGCCCGGCGTGCGCGTGGCCAGCGTGATCGGCCGGTTCTTCGCGATGGACCGCGACGCCCGCTGGGACCGGGTGCGCGCGGCATGGGACGCGATCCAGGCCGGCAAGGGCGCCAGCGCACCCGATGCCCCGGCCGCCATCGCCGCCGCCTATGCCCGGGGCGAGAGCGACGAGTTCATCGCGCCGACCGTGATCGGGCCGCACGCGCCGATCGGTGCCGCCGATGGGGTGTTCTGCCTCAACTTCCGCGCCGATCGCGCGCGCGAGATCATGGGCGCGCTGCTCGACCCCGATTTCGCGGGCGATCGGGGCGGCTTTACCGCCCCCGCCGCAGCGCTCACGATGACGGCCTATTCCGAGCGGCTGTCGACCCTGGCCGATACGGTATTCGAAGAGCAGGCGATCCCTGCCACGCTGGGCGCGGTCGTGGCCTGGGCCGGGCGCCGTCAGCTCCGCCTGGCCGAGACCGAGAAGTACCCGCACGTCACCTTTTTCCTGAACGGCGGGGCCGAGGACACGTTCGCGGGCGAGTCGCGATATATGGCGCCCAGCCCCAAGGTGCGCACCTATGACGAGGCGCCCGAGATGGCGGCGGCCGAGGTCGCGCAGGTCCTGGTGCGTGCCATCCGCGACCGCGTCGACCTGATCGTCGCCAACTTCGCCAACCCCGATATGGTGGGCCACACCGGCGACGTCGCGGCCGCGGTGACGGCCTGCGAGGCCGTCGATGGGGGCCTCGGCCAGGCGGTGGAGGCGCTGGCCGAGACGGGCGGCGCGATGCTGGTGATCGCCGACCACGGCAACTGCGAGACCATGGTGGATCCGGCCACGGGCGGGCCGCACACGGCGCACACGCTGAACCCCGTGCCCGCGATCCTGGTCGAGGCCCCAGGGCCGCGCCACGGGCTGGCGGTGCCCGGGGACGGTGCCTTGGGCGGGCTGGCCGACGTGGCGCCCACGCTGCTGGCGCTGATGGGACTGCCCCAGCCGGCCGAGATGACCGGGCACAGCCTGCTTGTCCCCCTGCTTGTCCCCGCGGACCGATCGTGACACGGCCGGGTCCGTACCGCCGACCGCGTCGCCAGGCCCGGCTTGCCGCCGCCTGCCTCGCGCTCGGTGTTCTTGCGGCGCCCGCGGCACTGGCGCCGTCGGCGCCATCGGCCGACAGCCAGACGCCCAACGCTGCACCCGGCACCACACCCGTCGCCGCACCCGTCGCTGTACCCGGCGCCAGCCTGATCGACCGCATCCGCGAGGCCGAGGCCGCGCTGGCCGCCGCCGAGGGCGCGCTCGAAGCCGCGGGGGACGGCGAGAGCCGGCTCGCCGCGCTCGGCACCGCCGTGCGCGCGCAGGAGATGGCCCTGGCCGCCTATCGCGCCGCCCATCGCGGCATCGCACACCGCGCGGACGCGGTGCTGGACGGCATCGACGCCGGCGGCGGCCAGCTCACGGCGCTGCTGGGTGCGCTGCAGGCCCGCTCGACCGCGCCCGAAAGCGCGCTCTTCGCCTTTCCCGGCGGGCCGGTACAGGCGGCACGGGCGCAGATGCTGCTGGCCGCCATCGCACCCGCGCTGGAGGCGCGGCGCGCGCTGCTGGCGGCCGAGCTCGACCGTCTGCGACAGCTCCGCGTCGATCAGGACATCGCGCGCGCCGGCGCGACGGCGGCGCTGGGCCAGCTGCAGGCGCTGCGCGCCGAAACCGCCATCGCGCTGCAGGAGCGCCAGACCAACCTGCCGCCCCGCCGGCTGATGCGTCACCAGGCCGCCGAGGCCGGCGCCACCGCCCGCGACATCGGCGCGTTGGGCGAGACGCTGGCCGATCTGCTGGACCTGGAGCGCGCCGCGGCCCCGGCCGGCGCCACCCTGCCCGCCCCCGGCTTCCAGGCGGCGCGCGGCGTGCTGTTGGCGCCGGTCGCCGGACGGCTCAGCGGGCGCTTCGGCGACCCCGACCCCTGGGGCGCACCCGGCGCGGGGATCACGTTGGCAGCGCCCGCCTATGCCGAGGTCGCCGCCCCCACCGCCGGCACCGTGCGCTATGCCGGCGCGCTGCAGGGCTATGGCGAAGTCGTGATCCTGGAGCCCGCCGACAGTTGGCTGATCACCCTGGCGGGCCTGGCCGGCGTGGACCGCGCCATCGGCGAAATCGTGCGCCGGGGCGAGCGGTTGGGCGAGCTCGGCGGTCTCGCCGCCCTGCCCGAACCGTCCGCCGACGACGCTGGTGCGGACAATCAAGGTGCGAACGGCGTGACACCGGCGCCCGGATCAGCCACTCTGTCGTCGGGCCGGGAGAATTTACTTGCACCGGCGGAGCAGGATGATCTGATCGCAGTCAGATACCTCTATGTAGAAGTGCGGCGAGAGGGCGTGCCGGTCGATCCGGCGCCCTGGTTCGCCGGGCTGGAATGACGCGGACCGGAAAGCACATGCGGAAAACACTGTTGGCCCTGATGGCAGGCGCGGCCGTTGGCGCGATGCTGCCGCAAATCGTGGCGCCCACCTATGCGCAGGAGGACGCGCGCTCCACCTACGAAAATCTCGACCTGTTCGGCGACATCTTCGAGCGCGTGCGCGAGAGCTATGTCGAGGACGTGGACGAGCAGGAGCTGATCGAGGCGGCCATCAACGGCATGCTCGCCTCGCTCGACCCGCACTCATCGTACCTGCCGCCTGAGAATTTTGCCGACATCCGCGAGCAGACGCGGGGCGAGTTCGGCGGGCTCGGCATCGAGGTCACGATGGAGAACGGTTTCGTCAAGGTCGTCGCCCCGATCGACGATACGCCTGCGGCCGAGGCCGGCGTCGAAGCGGGCGACTTTATCACCCACATCGACGGCGAGAGCGTGCTGGGCCTGACCCTATCCGAAGCGGTCGAGCAGATGCGCGGTCCCGTCGGCTCGCAGATCGTGATCACGGTCAGCCGCGAGGGCTCCGAAGAGCCGTTCGACATCGAGATCACCCGCGACACCATCCGCATCCGCGCGGTGCGTGCGCGGCGCGAGGGCAATGTCGGCGTGCTGCGCATCACCACGTTCAACGAGCAGACCTATCCCAATCTCGAGGAGGCGATCGCAGAACTGCGCGCCGAGGTCGGCGACGATCTGGCCGGCTTCGTGATCGATCTGCGCAACAACCCGGGCGGTCTGTTGAGCCAGGCCATCGAGGTATCGGATGCGTTCCTCGAGACCGGCGAGATCGTGTCGACCCGCGGGCGGGACCTCGAGGAAGCCGACCGCGTCAACGCCCAGCCGGGCGATCTGACCGACGGGCTGCCGCTGGTGATCCTGATCAACGAGGGTTCGGCCTCGGCCTCCGAGATCGTGGCGGGCGCGCTGCAGGACCATCGCCGCGCGATCGTGGTGGGCGCTAAGAGCTTCGGCAAGGGCTCGGTGCAGACGATCATGCGTCTGGGCGAGAACGGCGCGATCAAGCTGACGACGGCGCGTTACTACACGCCGTCGGGCCGGTCGATCCAGGCGCTTGGCATCGAGCCCGACATCCTGGTCGAGGAGCGGCGTATCTCGGTGCCCGAGGGCGAGGGGCCGCGGCCCCGCCGCTCGGAGGCCGACCTGCGCGGCAGCCTGGGCGCCAACCTGTCGGACGCCGAGCGCGAGCAGCTCGAGGCCGAGCGCGAGCGTCACGAGGCCACGGCGCAGCTGCGCGCCGAGGATTTCCAGCTCGCCTATGCGCTGGACCTGCTGACCGGCCTCGCCGTCTACGACCGATCAGCCGACCGCTGATCGCGCAGCGCCGGGTCGGCCCGGACAGGCCCCGGTAGCGCACACCCGCGGGTCGGCCGGGCCCTGGGCCAGACCGGGTCCCAGGCAGACGGGGCCCCTGGCAGACCGGGTCCCGGGCAGACTGGGTCCCGCGCAGACTGGGCACTGACCCCGGCGTTGTGGATGGTGCGCCCCGACCGGGGCGGCCGGCCAGAAGCTAAGTCATTTTATCACCCCTTCCCCGGCGCCCGTGGCAGCGCGTCGAGACGGCGGGTGTGTACCGAGGCGCAGCCCTGACTGTGGAGCCGGAGGAGCCGGATGACCGACCGCCCCGATGCTATCGCCGCCCTGCCCTATCGGTCGTGCGTCGGCATCATGCTGATCAATCCGGCGGGCCACATCTTTGCGGGCCAGCGCATCGACAGCAGCACCGACGCCTGGCAGATGCCCCAGGGCGGGATCGACCCCGGCGAGGGCCCGATGGAGGCGGCGCTCCGCGAGCTGACCGAAGAGACCGGTATCCCAGCCGACCGTGTCCAGGTGCTGCGCGAGAGCGCGCGGTGGTTGGACTACGACCTGCCGGCACATCTGATCCCACGGCTGTGGGGCGGGCGCTACCGCGGCCAGTCGCAGCGCTGGTTCGCCTTGGGCTTCGAGGGCCCCGACAGCCTGATCGATCTCGACGCCCATGTGCGCGAGTTCCGCGAATGGGCGTGGATGCCGCCCGACGAGCTGATCCACCGGATCGTGCCCTTCAAGCGCGACACCTACGGCGCCGTCTTCCATGAGTTTGCCGACCTGATCGGCCGCTGAGCCGGTCACGGCCGAAGGCCCCGGAACCCATGGCGCCGGAGGCGCCTTCGGCGAGATGGGTGCTGCATGCGCCTCCGGCGCGCAGGGTTCCGGGGCCTTCGGCCAACGGGCGCCTCGATCGGGGCCGGTCCGAAGGGGCGATAGCCGATCAGAGAATGCGCTGGCTGTCGCCGGGGCTGCGCTCGCGACGCAGGCCCTGTTCGATCTCCTGGCCGTCGGCCACGAACACATAGGTGCGGCCGAAGCGGTAGACCTCGGCGCAGCCGTTCAGCCGCGCGCCCCAATCGTTCGTCCAGTCGCGGCAAAGGCGCCCGTCATCCTCGACCGACCAGCGCCCGCGGGCGCGTTCGCTGCCGCCCGCCTCGGTGGTCGACAGGCCGTAGAGCCCTCCGTCCTTGCCGAAATAGACGTGCCACGTCCGCTCTTCTCCGCGATGGCTGAGGGTGCTGTCGCCCAGGAACAGCGTGACCTCGGCGGCCGTCAGCGGGGCGATCGGCCGGTCGACCACATCCTCGCCCGACTCGATGCTGCCGCCCTCGCTCTCGGACACCACGCTGCTCTGCTCGGAGCAGCCGGCCGCCAGCCCAAGGGTCACCACCAGCGCGGCGGACACGATCGATCGACATGGCATGGCGCTCTCTCCTCGGCCGACGGCGGGCGACGCGCCCATGGCCCGGGCCCGGGCCGCCGCCGCGACCCGCACTTCAGCTCGGCGCCCGTGTTGCGGCTCAGAGATTGAGCAGCGCGGGCAGGGCGCGCAAGTCCATCGCGCGCTGGGCGGCGGCGAGCTTTCGCTCGTCGTCGTCGGCCATGTCGGCGGCAGCGGCCTCGGCCGCCTCGGCCTGGGCATCCAGCCAGGCGCGCTCCACCTTGTCGGCTTCCAGCGCGTCCTCGGCGATCACGCCGACCTCGCCGGGCGTCACCTCGACGAACCCGCCGGTGACCACATAGCGCGCCTCGCCGCCCTTGGCCGAGACCGTGATGACGCCCGGTCGCAGCGCAGACAGGAACGGGGCGTGGCTCGCCATCGCCGTCATCTCGCCCTCGGCCGCCGGCAGGGTCACGCTGTCCGCCTCGGTCGCGGCCAGCTTGGCCGTCGGGCTTACCAGCTCGAAATGGATCGTCTCAGCCATACCGCCTCCTCACCCCGCCCGCCGGCCGATCAGCAGCGACAGCACGATCCCGCACGCTGCCCCGATCGCGCCCGCCAGGCCGAGATGCTCCAGATACATGTTCGCGATCGGCGCATCGAGCGGCGTATCGCTCTGCACGACATCGAGAAAATCCTCGAACGACAGCCGCACGCCCAACAGAACGGCAGGGCGCGTCAGCCAGCCGACCAGCACACCGATCACCAGACCGAACAGCGCGAGCCCGACAGTGCGCACAGCCGCCCCCCGGTGCCCGCCCGCGGCCTACGCGGCCTGCGCCAGCTTTTCGGCCTTGGCCATGGCGGCATCCAGATCGCCGACCATGTAGAACGCAGCCTCGGGCAGGTGGTCGACCTCGCCGGCGCAGAGCTTCTTGAAGCCCTCGATCGTCTTCTCCAGCGGCACCTGCACGCCGGGCGAGCCGGTGAACACCTCGGCCACGTCGAACGGCTGGCTGAGGAAGCGCTGCACCTTGCGCGCGCGCGCCACGGTCAGCTTGTCCTCTTCCGACAGCTCGTCCATCCCGAGGATCGCGATGATGTCCTGCAGCGCCTTGTAGCGCTGCAGGATCGACTGCACCTGGCGCGCCACGTCGTAATGCTCCTGCCCCACGACGGTGGGGTCCAGGATGCGCGATGTGCTGTCCAGCGGGTCCACCGCCGGATAGATCCCAAGTTCGGAAATCGCGCGGTTCAGCACCGTGGTGGCGTCGAGGTGCGCGAACGAGGTCGCGGGTGCTGGGTCGGTCAGG
>JBCCMW010000173.1:0-8561 GCA_039026175.1 Pseudomonadota bacterium | reverse complement strand
TGCCGGGGGCCGACTGGAAGCGCTTGTATTCCGAGAGATAGAGGAGGTGCTGGACCTGACCCACTTCATCGGCGCTGTGCCCCTCGGCCACCAGGTCGGCGACCGAGCATTCGCGCTCGACCAGCCCCTCCAGGATCGAGTCCAGCCGGTCATAGGGCGGCAGGCTGTCCTCGTCCTTCTGGTCGGGGCGCAGTTCGGCTGAGGGCGGCTTGGTGATGATCCGCTCGGGGATCACGGCGCCGGGCGGGCCCTGCATCCAGGGCCGGTGCATCGCGTTGCGCCACCGCGCGGCGGCGAACACGCGCGTTTTGTAGAGATCCTTGATCGGGTTATAGGCGCCGTTCATGTCGCCATAGAGCGTGGCGTAGCCGACCGCGACCTCGGACTTGTTGCCAGTGGTCAGCAGGAGCTCGCCGAACTTGTTGCTGAGCGCCATCAGGAACGTACCGCGCAGGCGCGACTGCAGGTTCTCTTCCGTGACGTCGGCGGTGCGGCCCTCGAAATGCGGGGCCAAACTGTCGGTCAGGGTCTCGACGGCCGGGCCGATCGGCAGCGTATCCAGCCGAATGCCCAGCGCTGCGGCCAATGCCTGGGCATCCTCGAGACTGTGTGCCGAGGTATAGCGCGACGGCAGCATCACGCCGCGCACGTTGGCGGGACCCAGCGCATCGGCCGCGATGGTGGCGACCAGTCCGCTGTCGATCCCGCCCGAGAGGCCGAGCAGCACGCCTTTGAAGCCGGATTTGTGCACATAATCGCGCGTCGCCTCGACCATGGCACGGTAGTCGAGTTCGGCGGCTTGGGGCAGCGGGGTCTGCGGACCGTCGACCACGCGCCACCCCTCGGCCGTGCGCGCGATGTCGACCACGGCGTCGACGCTGTCGAAGAACGGTAGCTGCACGGCGAGGCGCCCGCCGGGGTTCACGGCGAAGCTGCCGCCGTCGAACACCTGATCGTCCTGCCCGCCGATCAGGTTCAGATAGACCAGCGCCAGCCCCGTCTCGACCCCGCGCGCCACGGCGTGGGCCAGGCGGATGTCGTGCTTGTCGCGCTCGAACGGCGAGCCGTTGGGCACCAGCAGCAGTTCGGCGCCCGCCTCGGCCAGCCCCTCGGTCACGTCGTCGAACCAGATATCCTCGCAGATCGGAAACCCGATGCGACAGCCACCGATGCCCACCGGGCCTGGCGCCGGCCCCTCGGCATACAGCCGCTTCTCGTCGAACACGCCGTAATTGGGGCGGTGGTGCTTGAGAAACTGCGTCCTGACGCCGCCACGATCCAGCAGCACATAGCCGTTGTAGACGGCGCCGCCCGACTCGATGGGGGCGCCGACCGCCAGCGCCGGCCCGTCGCCGCAGGCCTGGGCCAGCGTCTCCAACGCCGCGCGACAGTCGCGCAGAAAGGCGGGGCGCACACTGAGATCAAGCAGTTGGTAGCCCGACAGAAACATCTCGGGCAGCATAACCAGGTCGCACTCGGCGGCCCGGCCGGCCTCCCACGCCGCGCGCGCAGCCGCCACGTTGCCGTCCAGATCGCCGGCCACGGGGTTGCGTTGGGCCAGCATCAGCCGCAATCGGGCGCCGTTCGTCATATCGTCGGCCATGATCCGTGCCCTGTTCTGTGCGTCTGGCGGACGCCCTCGGCCCCTGTGCCGCGGCCCCCGTTCTGGGGCATACGCCGGGTGCCGTGCGTGCCACATCAGGCAAATCGCCCCAAACCGCCGCCGGTCGATACTGCGTCGTCGCCCGACACGACAACCTTGACGTGCCGCTCCGTCTGGGAATTGTTCCGTCGCAGGCCATCTTCCTGCCAAAGAGTTTGGCGACACCGTCGTGAACGAAGGGGCCGGTGGGGCCATAGAGATTGTCGAGGGAAGCGGCATGCGAAGCTTTGCGACAGCGACCGTCATCATCACGCTGGGTGCTGGGGCGGCATTTGCCCAGGACGGCACCACCGCGATTGCGACCAAGGAATACGACAGCGGCGCAACCTACCAGGGCGAGTTCCAGGACGGAAAGCAGCACGGTCAGGGAACCTACGTCGCGCCCGACGGCTATGAATACACCGGCCAGTGGGTCGAGGGTAAGCGCGAGGGCAAAGGCGTCGCCAAGTTCACCAACGGCTCGGTGTACGAGGGCGACTTCCTGAACGATGTGCCACACGGCCAGGGCACGATCACCTATGCCAACGGCGGCACCTACACCGGCGACTGGCGCAACGGCGTGATCGAGGGTCAGGGCGTCGCCGACTATGGCAACGGCATGCGCTACGAGGGCACGTTCAAGGACAGTGCCCATCACGGCACCGGCGTGATGACCCGCGACAACGGCTATCGCTACGAGGGCGAGTGGCAGGCCGGGGCCCAGCACGGCCAGGGCACCGTCACCTACCCCGACGGCGCGGTCTACAGCGGCACCTTCGTCAATGGCGTGCGCCACGGTCAGGGCAAGATCACTCTGGCCGACGGCTTCGTCTACGAGGGCACGTGGCAGGACGGTCAGATCACCGGAGACGGCACCGCCGCCTATGCCAACGGCGACCAGTACACCGGCACCTTTGTCGAGGGTAAACGCAACGGCGAGGGCACCGCGATCTATGCGTCGGGCGACCGCTATGTGGGCGCGTTCCTGGACGGCGACCGCCACGGCATCGGCAAGTTTATCGGCACCGACGGCTACACCTACGAGGGCGACTGGATCGAGGGCCGGATCGAGGGCCGCGGCGTCGCCAGCTACCCCAACGGCTCGCGCTACGAGGGCCAGTTCGTCGCCGGCACCCCGCACGGCGAGGGCACCATCACCTATGCCGACGGCGGCAGCTATGCCGGCGCGTGGGAGAGCGGCGTGATCACCGGTATCGGCATCGCGCGTTACGCCAATGGATCGGTCTACGAGGGCCAGTTCCTGCAGTCGCGCCACCACGGCGAAGGCACGATGACCTACCCGGACGGTCACGTGTACGCCGGCATGTGGGACAACGGCGTCCAGTCGGGCGAGGGCAAGCTCACCTATCCCGACGGCGCGGTCTACCAGGGCGGCTTCGTCGAGGGTCGGCGCCAGGGCGAGGGCGAGTTGATCCTGGCCGACGGCTTCGTCTATGACGGCGGCTGGCTGGAGGGCGACATCCACGGCAAGGGTGTCGCGACCTACCCCAACGGCGACCAGTACGAGGGCAACTTCATCCGCGGCCGCCAGCACGGTTTCGGCATCATGCGCTACGCCAACGGCACGGTGTACGAGGGCTGCTGGGAAGAGGGCCAGCGCGCCGGCGCCTCGGACAACGGCGCCGAGTGCGACACCGCAACCCAGTGAGACAGTGAGGCGCTGAGCCCGGCGCCAAGGCGCCAAGCCCGGCGCGCAGCGATCGTACCAACGGCTCGCGCCGAGAGGCATCGCGCCAACGGGGTGCGCCGGGACGCGTCGTGCCCACGGGTCGCGCCCACCGGTCGTGCCCCCGGGTCGCACCGACGGGTCGCGCCGATGGGCATCGGGCTGCGGAGCGGCATCTGACGGCGGTCCTACCGGGGCCGCCGTTTCTCGTTGTGCGGCGCATTGGCTGTGCTGCGTCGCTGCCACCACACCGTTCGGCGACGCGTCTGCATCACCTCCGGCCCACCCGCCGCCACAGCGCCGGCCCGTCCCGCCCGCGCCGGGCGGCACTGCCGGCCATGCCGTCTGCGGCATCATGACCGCGAATGCCGGCCGTGCTACACACCCGCCACAGTGGTGGTCGACAACCGCAGCCAGGGAGTGATGGGGATGGACGTCAGCGAGGTCGCCAAGGAGTTCACGCAGCTCCTGAAGGACGGCAAGGACCAAGAGGCGCAGGACCGTTTCTGGGCCGACACGATCCGCTCGATCGAGGCGGGGCCCAGCCACGAGGGCGACTACCAGGATCTCACCGGCCGCGAGGCGATCATGACCAAGCACGCGTGGTGGGAGGCCAACACCACCGTGCACGACGTGTCGTTCAAGGGCCCGATGGTGAACGGCAACGCCTTCGCGGTGATCTTCAGCATGGACGTCACGATGAAAGGCTTTCCGCGCATGCAGATGGAGGAGGTCGGCCTCTACACCGTCGCGGACGGCAAGATCGTCGAGGAGCGCTTCTTCTACGGCCCCTTCGACGAGCCCGAGGGTGCCGCCGGGGCCTGAACGCCCACGCCACCGCCCCGCTCCGCCGTTCTCCGGCCTGCCCCGCCGCTTTCCGCCCTGCCCCGCGCCCGTGACCGCGGCGCGCGGGCGGGACCCTGCCACGGCGCGCGTCCCGGCCCGTCCCTGGGGCCCGCGCCCAGGTGCGGCCGGGCTATGCGGCGAACGGGTCGATGCGGCCCTCGCGCCAGGGGGCCAGGATCGCATCGGCGTCGACCCCGGCCGCTTGCGACGCCGTGGTGCCGTGTTGGGCCAGCCAGTGGGACACCAGGGCATAGCCCGTCGAGTAGCCGCACTGGTACGGGAACGCGGCATCGTCCGGCGCGCCGCCGAACATCCATTTCTGCCACGCGCCCGGCAGCGCCCCACGCGGGGTATCGATCTGGGCGCGCGCCTGCCCGTGGGCGAACCGGGCGAGCGCGTCGCCCCGGCATTCGACAGCGTAAAAGGGCGTGGGGTGGCCCATCTCCTCCTCGAAACAGCAGGCCAGGCCTTCGGCCACCAGGCTCTCGCCGTAGGTTCGCCTGTGCCCGCTGCCCAGCGCGACCGCGCGCGCCGCGTGGTGCAGCTCGTGCGCCAGGATCGCGCCGACCGCGCCGGCCAGATCCCGCTGCAGGGTGCGGTGCGCCATGTCGGTGAACAGCGCGATCTGGTGGGCATCGTACGCAAAGCCGTTGATGCCGATCCGGGGGATCACGTTCCAGGGCACGTCCATCACCACCACGTCGACGTCGCGCAGGGCGAGCTTGACGCCGCAGGCCGCCGCCGTCCGGGCCAGCGCCCGCTCCAGCACGGCCAGCGTCTCGCCTGTATAGGCGCCGCTGGCCTGCATCACGTGAAAGCGGATCGCCATGGCCGCGCCCTCCCCTGCTTGCCGGGCCGCATCCTATGGGCTTGCCGCGCCCTGTCGACCGGGTGCCTTCCCGCCGGCGCCGGGGCGAAGGCAATAGGGACAGGCGCAATTCGGGGTTTCCCTGGCCCGGCCGATGGGGCATCAAGCGGCATGGTCCACCGCACCGGCATCGCTGCGCTACTGCTGCTCCTCCGCCGCCCCTGAGCGTGCCGGGACTTCGGCGCGCGCGCTCAGGGGAGAACGCGACGCGCCGGCCCGACCCAAGCTCAGCGAGAGACCGATGCACACGATCACCCTGGCCGAGAAGCTGGCCTCCTCCACGTCCCATCGGGATCCCAAGGTCGTCGCCACCTCCAACGGCAACGACGTTATGGCGGTCCGGTTCGAGGGCGCATTCCCCTTCCACGATCACCCGAGCACGGACGACCGATCCCCGCTTATCGCCGGCGCGGTGAACGTGGACGATGCGGACGCACCCGCAATCATCGCCAGGCCCGCCGAGATCGTCGTCCTGCCCCGCGGCGTGCGCCACCGGCCCCGTGCGGCCGCCGCGACGCACGGGCCGACGATCGAACCCACCGGCGAGCCCAATACCGGCGATCCCGCCACCGCCGCGCCCAAGCCCCGGATCTGAGGACCGCACGATGACCGCGACCGACAAACCCCGCGTCAAGATCTTCGACACCACGCTGCGCGACGGCGAACAGTCGCCCGGCGCCTCGATGACCCTGGACGAGAAGCTGCAGATCGCAGCCCTGCTCGACGAGATGGGCGTCGACATCATCGAGGCCGGGTTCCCCATCGCCTCGGAGGGCGATTTCGAGGCCGTCAGCGCCATCGCCCGCGTCACCGCCAACGCCACCGTCGCGGGCCTGTCGCGCGCCAACATCGGCGACATCGACCGCTGCTGGGCGGCGGTGCAGCACGCTGCCAAGCCGCGCATCCACACCTTTATCGGCACCTCGCCGCTGCACCGCGCGTACCAGCTCTCGATGACCAAGGAGCAGGTGCTGGACCGGATCGCCCAGACCGTGGCGCACGCGCGCAGCCTGTGCGACGACGTGCAGTGGTCGCCGATGGACGCCACCCGGACGGAACGCGACTATCTGGCCGAGACGGTGCGCGTGGTCATCGCCAACGGCGCGACCACGATCAACATCCCCGATACGGTCGGCTACACCGCCCCGCGCGAGAGTGCGGAGATCATCGCCTTCCTCTGCGACGCGGTGCCCGAAATCGCGGTCTGCACGATCTCGACCCACTGCCACAACGACCTCGGCATGGCGACGGCCAACGCCCTGGCCGCGGTCGAGGCCGGCGCCCGCCAGATCGAGTGCACGATCAACGGGCTAGGCGAGCGGGCCGGCAACACCGCGCTGGAGGAGGTGGTGATGGCGCTGCGGGTGCGCGGGGACATCATGCCCTTTGCCACCGGCATCGACACGCGCAAGATCATGGCCGCCTCGCGCCTGGTCGCCTCGGTCTCGGGCTTTCCGGTGCAGTACAACAAGGCGATCGTCGGCAAGAACGCCTTTGCGCACGAAAGCGGGATCCACCAGGACGGCGTGCTGAAGAACGCCGAGACGTTCGAGATCATGCAGCCCGAGGATATCGGCCTGAACGCCACCAACCTGGTGATGGGCAAGCATTCGGGCCGCCACGCCTTTCGCACCAAGCTCGAGGAGCTGGGCGTGCAGATCGGCGACAACGCGCTGCAGGAGGCGTTCGTGCGCTTCAAGGCGCTGGCCGACCGCAAGAAGGAGGTGTTCGACGACGACATCCTGGCGCTGGTGTCCGAAACCCAGGCCGGCGACGCGGCCGAGGGCGTCAAGCTCAAGTTCCTGCGCGTGATCTGCGGGACCGAGGCGCCCCAGTCGGCCGACATCATCCTCGAGATCGAGGGCAAGGACGTGCGCCACACCGCCACCGGCGACGGCCCGGTGGATGCGGCGTTTAACGCAGTCAAGGCGCTGGTGCCGCACGAGGCACGGCTGGAACTCTACCAGGTGCACGCCGTGACCGAGGGGACCGACGCACAGGCGACCGTCAGCGTGCGGCTCGAGGAGGCGGGCAAGATCGTCACCGCCCAGTCCTCGGACACCGACACGGTCGTCGCCTCGTGCCGCGCCTACGTGCACGCGCTCAACAAACTGACGGTCCGCCGGGCCAAGAGCGCGCCCAACGATCTGGCCGTCTGAGCGCGCGGCGGAGCGCCGGTGTCAGACCGGCGAGACGCCGACACTGTAAAAAAAAGTTACCGGCGAGGGGCGGTTCGCTTGGGACGCTCTTCGCCGGTTTACACTTCCCGGTCATAGGCCGGTGTTCGGCCCGCCTGTGGTCGGCTGCAACAACGTTCTGATATGCAACGGTTTTCGGTCGCGCGGCGGTTGAAATACCGGGCGCGACCGCCTTCATCGCAAATCACACTGTCAGCCTGGGCTGCCGAAACACCCGGCAGGCGTGCAAGTGAAATTTCTGGACAAAATTGTCGCGGTATGAAACCTTCTGCCAAATTTTGGGGAGTTGGGTCATGGACCACAAGCATACGCTGCGCCTGGACGACCAACTGTGCTTCGCCCTCTATGCCGCCACCAATGCCATCGTCCGCTCCTATCGCCCTATGCTGGCGGAGATCGGACTGACCTACCCGCAGTACCTGCTGATGATGGTGCTGTGGCAGGACAACGATCGCACCGTGCGCGAGCTCGCAGACCGGCTGAAACTGTCGCCCTCGGCCGTGACGCCGCTGGTCGACCGGCTCGAAATTGCGGGGCTGGTGCGCCGCCAACGCGACCAGAACGACCGCCGCGTGGTGCACGTGGCGCTGACCGAACAGGGTCGGATCGCCGAGAGCGAGGCCGCGGCCGTGCAGTACCGCGTCGCCTGCGACACGGGTCTGGGCGATGATGGCCTCGCCCGGATGCGCGATGCGCTGCACGCGCTGGCCGAGCGGGTCGAGGCGGCGACCGCCGATCACCATCGCCGCGAGCTGACCCAGCGGCGCACTGCGGTCTCCTGACCTTGGCAGTCTAGACGGGGGCTCCGGCCGGGCGCGGGGCTCCAGCCGGGCCGAGGCTCCGGCTGGGCTGGCGCCATCTGGGGCTGCGACCGCGAGCGGCGGGATGGCCCGACTCACCCGGCGGCGCGTCAGACCCTGCCAAACGGCTTTTGGGGCGCGTTCTTCTCGTTTCCCTGCGTCGGACGCACCTCCCGCGCGGAAACGGCCGACCGCAGGACGAGTGACCACGCCATTTCCCAGGACCCTGGCCTAGGCACAGCGGCCTGCCGGGCCTATAAGCCGCAGCGCACACGTGCCACCGACAACGGCTGAGAGGCTTCGATGTTCGGCTCTCTGTTCGGCTTTCTCTCCAACGACATGGCCATCGATCTTGGGACGGCGAACACGCTGGTCTACGTCAAGGGCAAGGGTATCGTTCTGAACGAACCCTCGGTCGTGGCGTTCCAGACCATCGCGGGCCGAAAAGAGGTCAAGGCCGTCGGCGAAGACGCCAAGCTGATGCTTGGCCGCACCCCCGGCTCGATCCAGGCGATCCGCC
>JBCCMW010000172.1:0-8675 GCA_039026175.1 Pseudomonadota bacterium | reverse complement strand
GTCGCGCCGGCGCGCGCGCACCGGGGGGGTCGCACCGGGGGGTCGGGCGGCCACGACGGGGGTGGAGACGGGCATGGCGGGATGGGCATGACGGGCTCGGAGACCGTGCCGGCGCCGCCCGGGCGCGACGGCGGCCTGGGGCTCGCCCCCGAGGACCGCGCCGAGCAAGCGGCCGAAGCGCTGGCACCGCACCTGAAGCCCGGCGAGCGGCTGGTCTGGGCCGGCCGCCCGATGATGCGCCCGCTGCTGGAGGGCCACGAGATCATCCTGCCCGTGCTCAGCATCCTGCTGGTCGGCGCCATCAACCGCGTGGTCAGCACCATCGGCATCGACGCGGGGCTGGAGGGCCGGCTGATGGGCGCGCTGATGTTCGCGATCATGGCCGGGTTCCTGGCCATCGCGGCCTATTTCCCGGTGCGCTCGATCCTGCGCCGGCGCCGCTCGCACTATGGCGTCACCGAAGAGCGCGCGATCATTCTGGAGACCGGCCCCGGCGGCGAGCTGCGCAGCTTTGCGCTGGACTGGGACCAGATCGTCAACGTGCGCGAAGGGGCGCGCGTGTCGATCATCTTCGAGCTGTCGCCCGAGGCGCCCTATGTGCGCGAGACCGGCTTTCAGCAGCTGCACGACGGCATGGCGGTGTTCCGCCTGATCCGCCTCATCCAGGCCGCGCGCACGCCCGCCGCCTGACCCGCCCGGTGCGCGCCACGTGAGAGCCCGGCACCATTAGCGCCGCTTTGCCCACATTGTCATTTTTACGACAAAACGCGCGAAGGACTCTGTCCTCGCCGCCGTTGGACCGGCACACTCCCGATGTGGGAAGTGGCGCTGGGAGGGCAACCATGGTCTGGAATGTCGATACGTTCTTCGAGAAAATGGAAGATGCCGGGTACAAGCCCGGTTGGTTTAGAACGCGTAGTCTTGACCCTGCCCTTGCGCAGATGCGTGTCGGCGCCCCCATGGCGGTCATCCGGCCGTTGCTGGAAGGCATCTCGGCCGGCAAGGCCGACAAGTACCGCGAAGCGCTGAAATACTTCGCCTTCGAGTATCCCAACGCCGTTCCGGGCAACCACATCCACCAAGGTAACGCCAATCTTCCCGGCCTGCCCGATTTCCAGACCACTTTCTATGGCGGCAACTACGATCCGCTGACCAACGGCGACCTGATCTACGGTCGCTCGCAGCCCCATGTCGGGCGCGACTCGGACTGCTACCTGCCACCGCGCGGCGCCAACCCGAACAACCACAATCGCAGCGGCCCCTGGAAGCTCGACAACTTCAACAATGCCGCCGGCATCGGCACGGGCGACGCGTTCAAGCAGCACTGGTCCGGCTACTCGATGGGCCGCATCAATGCGCGCGATCTGCGCCAGCGCGCCTACCGAGACTACAACACAGCCAACTTCGGTCAGCAGAACCGCCCCGCCTTTGTGCAGGCACAGTATCAGGCGTACCTCGACGGTATGTTCGCCTCCAAGTTCTCGCCCACCAGCGTCGTCGGCCTGAACCAGAGCTATCTGGACAAGCACGACATCCGCAAAACGCCGCAGCAGATGACGGTGGTCAACTCGCGGATCAGCACGCAGCGCGCGGCCAAGGAGCACGCCAAGTTCTATCGCGCGATCCGGCGGGTGTGTAAGGGCGGCATCGCGATGGCCGCGACCTCGGCCGCCTTCGTCAACGCCCATGTGCACTTCTGCCTCGACGGTCTGGGCGACCTCGGCAACATTCCGCTGAAGCGCCACCTGGGCGGCTCGCTGCCGATCACCTCGTCCGAGCTGGCCTTTACCTGCCGCCACTGGAACCGGCTGCACAACAAGGTCTATTTCTGGCTGAACGGTCGCCGGGTGCACCCGCCTTGGGAGCGGAACTGGTCCGAGCTGGACTCGACCGGCCAGCGCGTGCGCGCCCAGCAGGAGACCTGGCTGCGCTACATGCTCTATCGCCGCCTGGCACAGCGGAACACCCAGATGCCGACCTTCGCCTGAGCGCGTGAGCGCCTGAGCGCCACCGCCGGACTGCAGCCACCGGGCTGCGCGCACCGGGCTGCAACAACCCACACACAGGGCCGTCCCCCAGGGGCGGCCCTTGTTCGCGCAGCGCCGAGCGCCCCATGGTCAGCCGCGGACGCTGGGTGTAAGCCGGCGCGGCACCCCGGGCAGCGCGGGATCGGGACATGCGGCTGACCTTCACCAACGCGCGGATCGTCGATCCGGCGACCGGGCGCGACGCCCCGGGCAGCCTCGGTGTCGCCGACGGGCGCATCGAGGCGGTGCTGGACGATGCCCAGGCCCCGCCACCCGCCCAGCGGACGATCGACTGCCGCGGCCGTGTGCTGGGCCCAGGGCTGGTGGACATGCGCGTCTTCGTCGGCGAACCCGGCGCGGACCACCGCGAGACGGTGCGCTCGGCCGCCCAGGCCGCGGCCGCAGGCGGGGTTACCACCATCGTACTGCAGGCCGACACCCAGCCGCCGCTGGACGATCCCGCGCTGATCCGCTTCGTGCGCGACCGCGGCGCCGACGCCGCCGTCCGGGTCGAGACCATGGGCGCGCTCACCCGCGCGCTCGCCGGGCGCGAGATGACCGAACAGCGCTTCCTGCTGGACGCCGGGGCCCGCGCGCTGTCCGACGCCGACCGCCCGCTGGCCGACACGGCGGTGATGCGCGCGGCGATGACCTATGCCACCTCGACCGGTGCGCTGGTGGTGCACCATCCGCAGGATGCCGCGCTCTCGGCCCGGGGGTGTGCGACGGCGGGCGAGTTCGCCACGCGCCTCGGCCTGCCGCCCGTCCCCGCGGTGGCCGAGCGTATCGGTCTGGAGCGCGATCTTGCGCTGGCCGAGACGACGGGCGCGCGCTACCACGCCGATATCCTCTCGACCGAGGCGGCGCTGGCGCCGCTGCGCCGGGCCAAGGACGCGGGCGCCGACGTGAGCGCCGGCACCTCGATCCACCATCTGACGCTGAACGAATACGACATCGGCGCGTTCCGCACCTTCTTCAAGCTTGCGCCGCCGCTGAGAGCCGAGAGCGACCGGCGCGCCACCGTCGCGGCCCTGGCCGAGGGGCTGATCGACATCGTGGTCTCCTCGCACGCGCCGTGGGACACCGAGGCAAAGCGCCTGCCCTTCGAGGAGGCCGCTACCGGCGCCGTGGGGCTGGAGAGCATGATCCCGGCGCTGATGCGTCTGGTGCATGCGGGCGACATCGACCTGGTGCGCCTGTTCGAGGCTGCGTCGCTGGCGCCTGCGCGGCGGCTGGGCCTTGCGGGCGGGCGACTGGCTCCGGGCGCGCCGGCGGATCTGGTGCTGTTCGACCCGGACGCGCCGTTTCTGATGGACCGCGCGGCGCTGCGCTCGAAGTCGAAGAACACCCCGTTCGACCGCAACCGGATGGAGGGGCGCGTGCTCGGCACCTGGGTCGGCGGCGTGCGCGTCTACGAACCTCTGGCCGAGGCGGCGACGACGGCCGGGCAGGAGGTCGTGCCATGATGCACGTGCTGATGGCGCCCGAACGGGCGATCCCCTGGCTGATCGCCGCGTTCATTGTGGGTTATCTGGCGGGCTCGATCCCCTTCGGCCCGATCTTCGCGCGGCTGTTCGGGCTCGGCGATTTGCGCGACGTCGGCTCGGGCAACATCGGCGCGACCAACGTGCTGCGCACGGGCAACCGGGCGGCCGCCGCGCTGACGCTGCTGTTCGACGCGCTCAAGGCCGCGGTGCCTACGGCGGCGTTCCTGGCAGCCTGGGGCGATCTTGCGGCGCAGTGCGCGGCCCTCGGCGCCTTTGCCGGCCACTGCCTGCCGGTGTGGCTGCGCTTTCGCGGCGGCAAGGGCGTGGCGGTGTGGGTCGGCGCGGCGCTGGCGCTGTACTGGCCCGCCGCGCTCTGCGCGCTCGGCGTGTGGCTGGCGGCCGCGCGGCTCAGCCGTGCCTCTGCCGTGGGCGCGCTCGCCGCCACGCTGGCCGCGCCGTTCCTGTTCTATGCCTGGGGGCGGCTCGAGGCGGTGCTGGTGATGGCCGTCTTCGCCGTGCTGATCTGGGCCACGCACTGGCAGAATTTGACGCGGCTTTTGCGGGGGGCCGAGCACCGGTTCTGAAACGAATTCCCATCCCGCTTACACTTCATTAAACTTTGATGTCCTCGCTGTGGGGGTCGAGGTCAGACGCCAGTCGGCAGTGTTTGCGCGCCGGCGCCTCTGGGTCTGTGTGAGTACGGGGGTGGAGCCGATAATGAACAGGCTGATCGATTTTCGCGCCGGGCAGCCGGCAGGGGTGCCGACCGCCGGGGCAGGCGGTGCCGCAGCGGAGGAGGCGTTCGGCCTGCCGCTGGCGCGGCGCATTCCGCCCGCGCGCGACGACGCCGACCGGCTGGCACGGCTGCGCCTGGCGCGGAGCGAGAATGTGGGTCCGCGCAGCTTCCTGCACCTGATCGCGCGCTTCGGCGACGCCGCCGCGGCCCTGGCCTCACTGCCCGCGATGGCCCAGCGCGGCGGGCGCGACGGCTATGCCGCCTGCCCCGCCGCGACCGCCGAGGACGAGCATGCCCGCGGTATTGCCGCCGGTGCGCGGCTGGTGACGCTGGGCGATGACGACTATCCGGAACGGCTGCTCAGCATCGCCAGTCCCCCGCCGGTCCTGTGGGTGGCGGGCAACAACGACTGCGTCGCGGGCAGCGCCGTCGCCGTGGTCGGCGCGCGCAATGCCTCGGCGCTCGGCATCCGGCTGGCGCGGCGCATGGCCCGCGGACTGGCCGAGGCGGGCGAATGCGTGGTCAGCGGTCTGGCCCGCGGCATCGACACCGCCGCACACGAGGGCGCGCTCGACGCCAGGCACGACGGGATCAGCCCCGTCGCCCCGGGGCGCACCGTCGCGGTACTGCCCGGCGGGATCGACATCGCCTACCCGGCCGAGAACGGGATCCTGGCCGCACGCATCGTGGCCGAGGGCGGGCTGCTGGTCGCCGAATGCGCGCCCGGGACCGAGCCGACGGCCCGCCACTTCCCGCGGCGCAACCGGCTGGTCTCGGGCCTCGCGGACGGCGTGGTGCTGGTCGAGGCGGCCAGCCGCTCGGGCAGCCTGATCACCGCGCGCACGGCGCTTGAACAGGGGCGCGAGGTGATGGCCTGCCCCGGCTCGGCCGAAGACCCGCGCGCCGGCGGCTGCAACGCGCTGATCCGCGACGGTGCGGCCCTGGTGCGCAACCCGCGCGACGTTTTGGATGCGCTGTCGACGGTGCGCCTGCGCGGCTTTGCCGAGGAGCCCGACCCCTTTGTCCCCGCCGGTGCCGGCATCGGCATGGGCAGGGCGCTCCCAGGGTCGCTGCCAGGGTCGCTACCTGGCGCGCTGGACGGTGACGGGCCGACCGGCGTGGAGGCGGACGACGACGCCCTGCCCGCCCGGGTGCTGGCGCTGCTGAGCCACGCGCCGGTCGAGAGCGACGATCTGGCCCGCGCGGCCGGGGTGACGCCCTGCACGCTGGCCCAGGCGCTGGTCGATCTGGAGCTTGCCGGCAGGATCGAGATGGTGGCCGGCGGCCGCGTGCAGGCGCTGGTCGACAGCACCGGCGACCCACACTGACCGCACCCTGCCGCAGCGCGCCGCAGCGCGGCGCTCCGACCCGAAAAGCGGGTGCCGGCGGCGCGTGACCGGGGCGGGGTGCGGCCCCTCCAGGGGTCTGCGGCGCCCCGGCGGGGGACCGCCGCGCGCACCGGCGACCACGCGCTGCGACCGCGCCGCGTTGACAGTCTTCGGGGGTCGCCTCATTTTCCACCGCCGCGCCGGCACATCGGTCGCCCGAACCCGCTGGCGTTCGGCGCGACCGCACTGCGGGCGCGGGGTATTGATCGCGCCCTGGGCGCGCTGGGGAGCATCGCATGGCCGTCGTCGTCGTCGAGAGTCCGGCCAAAGCCAAGACGATCAACAAGTACCTGGGGCCGGGCTTCACCGTGCTGGCCAGCTATGGCCACGTGCGCGATCTGCCGCCCAAGGACGGCTCGGTGCGCCCGGACGCCGACTTCGAGATGCTGTGGGAGGTCGATACAAAATCGGCCAAGCACGTGCGCGCCATCGCGGAGGCGATGAGCGGCGAGGACCGGCTGATCCTGGCCACCGACCCCGACCGCGAGGGCGAGGCGATCTCGTGGCACCTGCTCGAAGCGCTGCGCAAACGCCGCGCGCTGAAGAAAGACACCCCGGTCGACCGCGTCGTGTTCAACGCCATCACCAAGGCCGCCGTGTCCGAGGCGATGCAGAACCCCCGCCAGATCGACATGGAGCTGGTCGAGGCGTACCTCGCGCGCCGCGCACTGGACTATCTGGTGGGCTTCAACCTGTCGCCCGTGCTGTGGCGCAAGCTGCCGGGCGCGCGCTCGGCCGGGCGCGTACAGTCGGTCTCGCTGCGCCTGGTGGTCGAGCGCGAGATGGAGATCGAGGCGTTCCAGCCGCGCGAGTACTGGAGCGTGAAGGCCGGCTTCTCGGCAGGCGACGGCCCCGCGTTCGAGGCGCGGCTGACCGTGCTGGACGGCAAGAAGCTGGACCGTTTCGACCTGACGACGCTGGACGAGGCGGCCGCGGCGGTGGCGCGCATCGCCGCCGGCCGGTTCCGCGCCGCCAGCGTCGAGGCCAAGCCCGTCAGCCGCAACCCCGCCCCGCCGTTCATGACCTCGACCCTGCAGCAGGAGGCGAGCCGCAAGCTGGGCTTCGGCGCGCAGCAGGCGATGCGCGCGGCGCAGCGGCTGTATGAGGCCGGGCACATCACCTATATGCGCACCGACGGGCTGGACATGGCGCCCGAGGCGGTGGCCGACGCCCGGCGCACCATCGAACAGCGCTACGGCCCGGACTTCGTCCCCGCCAAGCCGCGCGTCTACAAGACCAAGGCCAAGAACGCGCAGGAAGCGCACGAGTGCATCCGGCCAACCGACATGGGCCGCGCGCCCAAGGATCTGCGGGCCGAGACCGACGAGAGACGCCTCTACGAACTGATCTGGCAGCGCGCGCTGGCAAGCCAGATGGCCGCAGCCCAGATGCTGCGCACCACCATCGAGATCGAGGACGAGCCCCGCACCCTGGGTCTGCGCGCCAGCGGGCAGGTCGTAACCTTCGAGGGGTTCCTGGCGGTCTACGAGGAAGGCCGCGACGACAAGGCCGACGAGGACGAGGGCCGCCGCCTGCCCCCCGTCGAGCCGGGTGCGGCCCTCGCCCTGGCGCCCGGGTTCGTGCAGGCCGAATTCGACAAGGCCGGCGAGGGCGAGGAGGGCACCCTGCCTCGGCGCAGGATCGATGCGGGCCGTGCGCACGACAGGGCCGTCGCCGACCCCTCGGCCGCGGTGCTGGGCCTGCAGTCCTTTACCCAGCCGCCGCCGCGCTACACCGAGGCGACCCTGGTCAAGCGGATGGAGGAGCTGGGCATCGGCCGCCCGTCGACCTATGCCTCGATCCTGGCGACGCTGCAGGAGCGCGCCTACGTCCGCAAGGACCGCAACCGCCTGTTTGCCGAGGACCAGGGCAGGCTGGTGACGGCGTTCCTGCTCAACTACTTCCCGCGCTATGTTGAGTACGACTTCACCGCCGCGCTGGAGGAGGAGTTGGACGACGTCTCGGGCGGGCGGATCGACTGGAAGGAGCTGCTGAGCCGGTTCTGGGCCGATTTCTCGGCCGCCTTGGGCGAGACTGCGGAGCTGCGCATCTCGGAGGTGCTGGAGAAGATCAACGAGGCGCTCGGGCCCCATCTCTTCCCCCCGCGCGCCGACGGCAAGGACCCGCGCACCTGTCCCAACTGCGACGGCGGGCGCCTGTCGATCAAGACCTCGTCCAAAAACCAGTCGGCCTTCATCGGCTGCGAGCGTTATCCCGACTGCCGCTACACCCGCCCCTTCGGCACGCCGGATGAGGCGTCCGAGCTGACCGGGCCGGACGGCAAGCTGCTCGGCCCCTGCCCCGAGACGGGCGAGCCGGTGACGCTGCGCAGCGGCCGCTACGGCCCCTTCGTGCAGCGCGGCGAACAGAGCGAGGCGACGCCCAAGCCCAAGCGCGCCAGCGTGCCCAAGGGCAAGCCGCTTGAGAGCGTGACGCTGGAGGATGCGCTGGACTGGCTGCGCCTGCCGCGCGAGGTCGGCCGACACCCCGAGGACGGCGAACCCGTCGAGGCCGGGATCGGTCGCTTCGGCCCGTACGTCAAGCACGGCAAGACCTACGCCAACATCCCCAAGGGCGAGGACGTGCTGACCATCGGCATGAACCGCGCCGTGACCCTGATCGCCGAGAAGAAAGCCCGCGGCCCCGGCGGGCGCACCGCCGCCAAGCCGATCCGCGAGCTGGGCGAGCACCCCGACGGCGGGGCGATGGGCATCTACGACGGCAAGTACGGCCTTTACGTCAAGTGGGAGAAGGTCAACGCGACCCTGCCCGAGGGCACGCGCGCCGAGGACCTGACCGTCGACGACGCCCTCGCCCTGATCGCCGAGAAGGCGCCGAAGAAACCCGCCAAGAAGGCGCCCGCCCAAAAGGCGCCCGCCAAGAAACCCGCCGCCCAGAAACCCGCCGCCAAGGCTGGCAAAAAGACCGCCACCGACAGCCCTGCCAAAGCAGCGCCCAAGACGGCCACGAAAAAGGCGGGGGGCCGCAAGCCCGCCGGCCGCGCCAGCGCCGCCGAGTAGCCCCCGACCGGCCCGCG
>JBCCMW010000171.1:0-8681 GCA_039026175.1 Pseudomonadota bacterium | reverse complement strand
GGCTGCGCGGCTGGCCGTGCGGTCTGCGCTGCGAGAGCTGCCGTGACCGTGTCCGACCGCCCCCCCGCTGCTGCTGCCCCGGCCCCCCGCTCTGCCCCGGCCTCTGCGCCCGCCCCCGCCTCTGCGCCGGCCCCCAGCTCCGCGCCGGCACCCGGCTCTGGCCCTGCCCCCGGCTCTGGCCCTGCCCCCGGCTCTGGCCCGAGCTATCCCACCGCCGCTGCGTCTGGGCCCGCCGGCGGTCCGCCCGCACCGGGCAGCCGGTTCCGCGACATCGGCTTTGCCGGCGCCGCCGGCCTGCTGATGGGCCTCTACGGCCTGGTGGGGGCGCCTGCGCTGCTGCTCTCGCGCCGGGCCGGGCGGGCGGTGATGGTCGCCTACGACCGCGCGGTGTTTGCACTGCTGCGCGCAGTCGCCGGGGTGCGGGTCGAGGTGCGCGGCGTCGTGCCCCGCCAGCCGTGCGTCGTCGCCGCCAAGCACCAAAGCCAGCTCGACGTCTACCTGCTGTTCGCGACCCTGCCGACGGCGCGCTTTGTGATGAAGGCGTCGCTGGCCCGCGTGCCGATCTTCGGCTGGTACACCCGGCGGATCGGCTGCGTGACCGTCGACCGCGGCCGTCCCGGTCAGGCCGGCCGGGCGCTGGAGGCGCTGCATGCCGCGGGTGCCGCCGACGGGCAGATCGTCGTCTACCCCCAGGGCACCCGGATCGCGCCGGGGGCCGCGGCGCCCTATCGCCGCGGCGCTGCGATGTTCGCCGAGACGCTGGCCCTGCCGATCGTGCCCGCGGCCACCAACGCGGGCGTGTTCTGGTCGCGCACCGGGCGGCTGGCAGGGCCGGGCACGGCGGTGGTCGAATTCCTGGCGCCGCTGCCCGCGGGGCTCGACAGCGACGCGGCGATGGCCATGCTCGAGCGCGAGATCGAAGCGGCGAGCGCGCGCCTGTTGGCCGAGGCGACGGGCCGCGACGCCGCCGCCCCAGCGCGCCCTGCCGCCGAGGAGCCGAGATGACGCAGAACCCGTTGTTCCCGTTCGCCAATCCCCAAAACCAACCCCAGAACCATCCGAAGGGGGCGCGGCCCGGGGGCCGGCCCGCCGGCCAGGCTGCACAGATCCAGGTTCGCCAGGTCTTTCCCACGCCCATCGCGCTGTTGCAGCTGCCCAATCACGCCGCGGTGAACGATGCGCTGGAGACTGCGATCCTGGAGCGCGAGCAGTCCACCGCCTCGGTCCACCACTCGAACTGGGGTGGCTGGCAGTCGCCCACCGACTTCGAGGCCTGGGGCGGTGCCGCCGGCCGGACGGTGCTGGAGGCCGCCACCCAGATGGCCAACCAACTGACCTGCGACCGCCACGGCCGGCCGGTCAAGACGACGTGGATCACCAACGCCTGGGCCAACGTCAACCGCCACGGCCAGGGCAACGAGTTCCACACCCACCCCGGCGCGTACTGGTCGGCGACCTACTATGTGCGCGACGGTGGGGCGGCCGAGGATCCGGCGCTGGGCGGCGAGTTCGAGATGGCCGACCCGCGCGGCATCGGCCCTGCGATGCTGGCGCCCGAACTGGGGTTCAAGACCGCGGGCGGGCTGGCGGCAGGCCTGTCCGAAACGGTGCGCCCGGTGCCGGGGCTGCTGTTGATGTTTCCGTCGTGGCTGAGCCACGCGGTGCGCCCCTATCACGGCGACCGGGTGCGCATTTCCATCGCGCTTAACCTGACGCCGCGCTACCAGCTCTCGGCCGACCAGGTACTGTGACCCCAGTGCCGTGCCGGCACGGCGTGGTCAGCGCCCGGAGCGTGAGACCCCGCACGGCCGATGCCGAGCCGGTGCCGCACGGCACGTCGGTGCCGCGACCCGATGCCCGCGCCTATGCGCGCACCCCCCAAGGCCCTGGCGAGATCCTGCGGGGCTTGGCGGCCCCGCCCCGACGGACCCGCCCCGACGGACCTGCCCCTACGGACCCGCCCCTACGGACCCGCGCCTCCGGACCCGCGCCTTGGCAAAAGGCCGCCCCCGAGGGGACGGCCCGATGCTCGACACGGCGTGGCGGGCACCCGGGCCCGCGTGCGGCGGTCAGCTGAACCACCAGCGCTCGACAAAGCGGCCGCCGTCCAGCGACCAGTTCGACGCCACGTCGGTGCCGTGGCTGACGCTGTTGCCCATCGCATAGACGTAGTTGGCAAAGCCCCAGACGATGGCGCCGCCGTCGTCGCGCAGGATCTGCTGCATTTCGGCATAGATCTCGGCGCGCTTGCCGGGCTCGGTCTCGCCGCGGCCCGCGGTCAGCAGCATGTTGAAGCGCTCGTGCTCGAACTTGGTATCGTTCCAGTTGGCGCCCGAGGCATAGGCCTGGGTGAACATCCAGTCACAGGTCGGCCGGCCGCCCCAGTAGCAGGCGCACCACGGCTTCTTGAGCCAGATCTTCGACCAGTAGCCATCGGCCGGGACCCGGTCGACGCGCATGTTCAGCCCCGCCTTGGCCAGCTGTTCGGACATCAGCACGCTGGCGTCCACCGCGCCGGCATAGGCCGCATCGGCGGCCGAGAGCACCAGCTCAGTGCTGCCGATCCCGGCCCTCTTGGCGTGGAACTTGGCCTTGTCCAGATCCTGGGTGCGCTGCTCCAGATCGGCGGCAAAGAACGGCACGGACGGGGCGATCGGGTGGTCGTTGCCCACGGTGCCGCGGCCGAACATGATCTTGTCGACCAGCTCCTGGCGGTCGATGGCGAACTTGATGGCCAGCCGCAGGTCGTTGTTGTCGTAGGGTGCGACGTTGGTCAGCATCGGCGCGGTGTAGTGCAGGAAGCCGGTGGCCTCCTCGACCTTCACATTAGGCCGGCGCGCCAACAGATTGACGGTCTTCAGATCGCAGCGGCTCATCAGGTCGACTTCGCCGTTGGCGACCGCGTTCTGGCGCGCGGCGACGTCGGGCACGTACAGCAGCTCGAGCTCGTCGAAGTGGGCCCTGCCCTCCTTCCAGTAGTCGTCGCGCCGCTTCATCACGGTGCGCACGCCCGGCTCGTAGCTGACCATCGTGTAGCCGCCCGAGCCGACGTAATCCTCCCAGTTGGCGGTGCCGTCGGCCTTGGCCGGCATGATCAGCAGGTGATAGTCGGCCATCAGATACGGGAAGTCGGCGTTGGGGCCCGACAGCTCGAAGCGCACCGTGCGCTCGTCGACCTTCACCATCTCGGCGATGGGGGCGACGATGTCCTTGGCCGCCGATTTCGAGTCTTCGCCGCGGTGGTGGTTCATCGAGGCGATCAGATCGTCGGCGGTCACCTTGGCGCCGTCCGAGAAGGTGCACTCGGTGCGCAGGCGGAAGGTCCAGGCGCTGGCGGTGTCGTTGGCCTCCCAGCTCTCGGCCGCGTCGCCGACCATTTCGCCGCTGGGGGCGATCTCGGTCAGGGTCGAGTGCGTCGCGAAGCCGACCGAGATCATGTAGATGTCGGTATAGGTTTGCGGGTCCAGGCTGTCGGACGTCGAGCCTTCGGCGAGAGCGACGCGCAGGCGACCGCCCTTCTTCGGTTCGGCGGCCAGGGCACTGCCCGGCAGCGCAGTCATCAGGCCGAGCGCCGCAGCGCCCTGCATCAATTGCCGGCGGTCTACGCCGCCCATGGAAGGGGTCCGCGGGGTCATGCGTCTCTCTCCTGTTGTGGGTTGTCGTTGTGGACTAAACGTAAACACCGCAGGGTGGAATTTGCCAACCGCTTCGGCAGCATATCCCTGCCGATCGCAGGCGGGCACACGGCCGCGCTAGAGGCAGCCGCGCGGCACGCGACGGCTGTCGGCACGGGCGAGACGCGGCGCCATCCCCGATGCCGCGGCCGCTGGCGGGGCCGGGTCCCACGCGATGGTACGCGCCAGGTGAAATGCCTCGCCGTCGCAGCGCATGGTCGCCGTCGTCTCGACCGTCGTCGACCAGTCCCCGCGCGAGAATCGAAAACGCCAGTGCGCAGCGTGCAGCGCCGACAGCGGATCGTCGCCGACGCGGGCATAGCGCTGCACCACACGGCTCTCGAACAGCATGCCGCCTGGTGCCTGTAGCGCGCCGAAATCGTCCACCGTCTCCAGCCGCGTCTCGCCGGGGCGCGGCGGCAGGTGGGGCAAGGCCGTCGCCGCGTCGCCGGCCGCGCCGTCGATCCAGCTCGCAGTGCCCTCGGGCGGGCGGTGGACGGCGACGCCGGGCGCTGCGGCGTGTGCGGTGCGCGGTCCGGCGGGCGGTGCGTCGTGCCGAGCGGCGGGCGGTCCGTCGTGCCGAGCGGCGGGCGCGATGTCGGCCGGGACCAGCCCCCTGGCCACGGGCAGCACCAGCCGCGTGCCGGCCAGATCCAGCGTCAGCGTCACCGGCTCGGGCGCGGGCCACAGCACCGGCCAGTAGCTGCTGGACAGGGCCAGCCGCAGCCGGTGCCCGGCCGCCAACGCATGCGCGCAGGTGTTGAGCGGGATCGCGACGTCGTAGAACCGCCCGGGCTCCAGCGGCGCTGGCGCAACCGCCTGCGCCTCGGTCGGCGTGCCGGCCCCAGCGTTGGGTGCGAGGCACAGGTTCAGCGGACGATACGTGATCCGGGCCGAGGCACCGTCGCGCGCCACATCGCAGAGCCGCGCGGCGATCTGGGCCACCGGCCGGTCGGCCGCGACGCGCAAGTACAGCATCGGGCGGCCGACGATGGCCAGCGGCGCCGCCAGCGGCGGCGTGTCGAAGCTCAGCGAGCGCGCATCGTCGGCCCGCTGGTCGTCGCAGAGCTCGTTGTCGACGCGCATGCCGGGGCAGAAGTACGCGGCGCCCTGCCCCACCGCCAGGTCGGGTGCGACGCTCGCCTGACCCTGTCGCGCGCCCTGGCCCAGCGTGCCGTCGGCCGCGGGATGCAGCACCTGTTCCTCGCCCTCCGCGCCGGCGCCACCGCCTGCCGCCAGCGGCCAGCGGTCGGCGGCCACCCAGCGCCCCGAAGGTGGGCCATAGCGCCGCGACACCGTGCCGGGATGCGTGGCCAGCCACAGCCGTGCGGCCGGCAGCGGCGGTCCCAGGCCGCGCAGGTGGCGGTCCAGCCACCCCGTCACCTCGGCGTGGAAGTCGCAGGGCAGGATGCGCGAGAGGTGCGGGTACTTGTGCTCCCACGGCCCGATCAGCGCGGCGGCGGGCGCCGCACCCTGGGCCGACGCGGCCGCCACCACGTCGAGCGGGGCGTTGACATAGGCGTCGTTCCAACCGCCCAGCACCAGCGCGGGCACCGGCAGCGCCGCCACTTCGCGGAGCGCCGATCCATGGTCCCAGTAGCTGCTGCGGGCGGGGCGGGCCAACCAGTCGGCCGCCAGAAAGGGCAGCGCGTCCAGCCGTTCGGCAAACCGCTCGGCCCAGTCGGTGCGCACCGCGGGGTCGGGCGGGCGCGCCTGATAGGCGGTCATCTGCGCGCCCCAGTTGAAGTTGTCGCTCAACAGGCAGCCGCCCATGAAATGGATGTCCTCGGCCCAGCGGTCGACCGAGGCGCAGCAGGCCACCACCGCGCCCAGCCCCGGCACCCCGCGCGCCGCCGCCTGCAGCGCGTTGAACCCGCCCCACGAGATGCCGATCATCGCCACCTGGCCGTCGCACCAGGCCTGCGCGCACGCCCAGGCGACGATTTCGGCCAGATCGGCGCGCTCGCGCGGGCTGTACTCGTCGTCGAACAGCCCGTCGCTGTCGCCCGTGCCCGCGATGTCGACCCGCAGGCCCGCATAGCCCGCGGCGGCAAAGCGCGGGTAGTTGCTGGCATCGCGCGCGGCCGTGCCGTCGCGCAGGCGGTAGGGCAGGTACTCCAGGATCACGGGACAGGGCACCCCGGTTCCCGGCCGCCACAGCCGCGCCGCGAGCTGGCGCCCATCGGCCAGCGGGATCCACAGGTCTTGCACGTCCGCGCCCATCGCTGGTCCTCCCGCCGCACGGGCGCTAGCGTTGCGCCGGTCGCAGCCCGGCTCAAGGCCCACGGCGCAACCGGCAGCGACGATGGCACGGTTTGCGCGCGCAACCCGCCCGTCCGCGCCGTTCCTGCGCTGGGTTGCCGTAATGGCGGACACGCCGGCCCAGGCGACGGGCGATCCCGTCGGCAGGTCGTGGCCGAGACCCGACGCGACGCACGCGTCCCCGCCCCCGTCACGGTGCTCGTGGGCCAGACCGGCCCGGGCACGTCGACGCCGATCGGGGGGCCGGCGGCGCTGGCCATGTTAGGCTCGTCAGGCCGCGGCTTGGGCGATGGGCGGCGGCTTCGGCTATCGTGCCGTCGCCCACAGCCGCGCGCCCGATCGCAGCGGCGGCGCACTGGCCCAGGCGCTGCGCGCAGGCTGGCTGTCCAAAACGACGCGCGGTCGGCCATTCCGCGCCGAGACCTTGTTCGCGCTCTCGCGTCACGTGGGCCAGGCGGCGACGCAGGGCGGCGGTGTCGCGCCCGCCCACCTGTCGCACCGGCACGGCCATGGGTGCGTCCGGTTCTTCGAAGAGCGGATGGCCGGCCGGGGCGTGTCGTTCATGGACGACCCCGAGAGCGGCTGCGCCCGCTGGCGTGCAGAGGCCCTGCCCTTGCGCCCCGGCCGGGCAGCAGCCACACCCGGCGGACCCGCCCGCAGGCCCCACCTCGAGGCCCCACCCGGAGGCCCCACCCCGTGGCCCTACCCCGAGGCCCCACCCGGAGACCCGATGACCGAGATCCTGCTGCACAACTATCCCCAGAGCCCGGTGGCCGAGAAGGTGCGCGTCGCCTTCGGGATCGCGGGCATTCCGTGGGCCTCGGTCGAGATCCCGCGCCTGCCGCCGAAGCCGATGCTGACGGCATTGACCGGAGGTTATCGGCGCACGCCCGTGATGCAGATCGGCGCCGATATCTTCTGCGACAGCCTGTGCATCCTGGACGAGATCGAGCGGCGGCGCCTGGCCGGTGCCTGGCCTGGATCGCGACCGCTGCTGCCCGTGGGCACCGCGGCGGCGGCGCATACCCTCGCGCGCTGGACCGACGGGCGGCTGTTCGACCTGGCCGTCAAGCTTGTGCTGGCCGGGGCGGGCGACGGGCTGCCCGCCGATTTCGCGGCCGACCGCGGGCGGCTGTACCTCGGCCCCGACTGGGCCTCGGCGCTCGACCAGGCGCGCTCGGACCTGCCGCACCTGGCCGCCCAGATGCGCCGCGCCTTTGCCGAGTTCGACGGGCTGCTGCAGGCCGGCGGGCCGTGGATGCTGGGCGGTGAACCCTCGTTGGCCGACGCGCTGGTCTGGCACATCGTGTGGTTCGTCCGCGGACGCTGGGACCGGGGCCCGGCGCTGCTCGACGAGTTTGCGGCGCTGACGGCTTGGGAGGGGCGTCTCGCGGCCCTCGGCCACGGCGCGCGCCGGCCCGACGTAGCGGCCGAGGACGCCATCGCCGCCGCCGCCGCGGCCGAACCCGAGGTGCCCGAGGGCCACGATCCGCTTGATCCGCAGGCGTTGGTCCCCGGCATACGGGTCAGCATCTCGCCCGACGTGGACGGCGGCGAGCAGCCGACCGAAGGGACCGTGCGCTTTGCCAGCCGCGAGCGGCTCGCAATCCTGCGCACCGGCGCCGAGGCCGGAACGCTGGCGGTACATTTTCCCCGCGCGGGCTACCGGGTGCGCAGGCTCGATGGCTGAGCCGGTCGGCGCGGGCGTCTGTGGCGCCGGCACGCTGGCCTGACGACGGGTGCCGGTCACTGGCGCGGGTCCACTGGCGCGGGTCCACTGGCGCGGGCCGCGGGCTGGGCCTGGCCATCGCCCGCGCCATGGCCGCCGCGGCCGTCTTCCTCGCCTCGCCCGCCACCAGCTCTGTGGCAGGTCACGTGCGGGTGGTAGACGGCCGCCTATCGATCCGGATGTGAGGGCAAGCCGCCCACCCACGGGGTACGGCGGGGCCCGGGGCACGACGGCGCCCGGGGCACGACGGCGTTCGGGGCATGGCGGAGCCCGAGGTACGGCGGGGCCCGGGGCACGACGGCGTTCGGGGCGAAGCGGGGCCCGGGGTACCGCGGGATCCAGGGCACGGCGGGGTCCTGGGTGCGGCGGGGTCTGGGGAGCGGCGGGGTCCTGGGTGCGGCGGGGTCAGGGGTACGGCGGGGTGGGGCCTTTACCGTCCCGCAAAAGGCCATGCCGCGCCCGGGACCGGCAAGACGGTCGCTCGAATCGCCGTTTCGTCGCATATACATACCGTCGGCGGGGGGAGGCGATGGCACGAACGGTCGAACAGAGCGGCGCAACGCGTCGGGTCGGCGCAGCGGTCCCGCCTGTGCCAGGCTGCTGTCCCGTGTGGCGGGCGGGGTCGCGGCCAGGCGCGGTGGCACTGGCCGTATTGCTGACGCTGGCCCTCTCGCTATCGACGCTGTCGTTGCCCGGCAGCGCGACGGCCCAGACACGCGGCCAGATCGCTGCCGCCCAGGGTGCGCTGACGCAAGCCGGCTACGATGCCGGGCCGGCCGACGGGCTGATGGGTCCCAAGACGCGCGGCGCCCTGGCCGACTGGCAGCGCGACCGCGGCCTGCCCGCAGACGGCACGCTCGACCCTGCGACGCTGGCCAGGCTGACCGGCGCGCAGCCCGAGGATGCGCCGGATGCGACCAACGCGGCGGGCGTGCCCCCCATCGGTGACGCGCCCGACAATGTCGACCAGACCGCAGGCGCGCGCACGGCCGAGGGCACGCAACCCTCGCGCCCGG
>JBCCMW010000170.1:0-8689 GCA_039026175.1 Pseudomonadota bacterium | reverse complement strand
GCGGCGGCGTCGCCCGACGACAGGGCGCGGCGGCACCGCCCGACGACAGGGCGCGGCGGCGTCTCCCGACGACAGGGCGCAGCGGCGCCGCCCGACGACAGGGCGCGGCGGCGTCGCCCGACGACAGGGCGCGGCGGCGTTGCGCGGCCGCGTGGCTCACCTCGACAGACCTGCCGAGCCGGGCGCCGACAGACCCGCCATGCTGCAGCGCAATGACGCAACGGAATGACAACCAGCGGCTGGTCGCGCGCGGCCGGGCAGGCTAACTGCCGACGCGTCACCGTCCCGCGCCGCCGACCGCGAGCCCGCCGCCCACAACACGTCGCCCGCAGATACATCGCCCACGAACCCGTCACCCCAGCGCCCGGTGCCCCTCGCCGACGCGACTGGGGGCGCCGGGTCGCCACAGGACCCGCCGCAGGAGCTGTCTGTCCATGGACCTCACCCGCCGGATCGACAACTACTGCGAACGCATGTCCGAGGCGTTCTGGGCCGAGCCGCTGAACGCTGTCACCAACGGCGCCTTCCTGATCGCGGCGCTCTACTGCCTGGTTTTGGCCTACCGGGCAGGGCGGCTCGACGGTTCGGTCGGCTTTCTGATCGTCACGCTCAGCGCCATCGGCATCGGCTCGTTCCTGTTCCACACCTACGCGACTGCCTGGGCCGCGCTGACCGACGTGATCCCCATCGGGATCTTCATCCTGGGCTACTTCGCGATCGCGATGCACGCCTACATCGGGTTTTCATGGCTGCAGACGGCCGGCGCGATGGTGGTGTTTCTGATCGCCCTGGTCGCCGTATCGTGGGTGATGAATACCCTGCTGCGCGACGTAATCGGGGGCTCGGTGTCCTATGGCCCGGCGCTGCTCGCGATCTTCGTCGTAGGCGCCTGGCTCCGCTTTCTGCGCCACCCGGCGGCGGGCGGGCTTTTTCTCGCTGGAGGTGTGTTCGTGCTGTCGCTCGGCTTTAGGTCGATCGATATACCACTTTGCGACGCGTTGCCCTTTGGTACCCATTTCTTGTGGCACGTCTGTAACAGTGTGGTGCTGGGCGCGCTCATTTTGACGCTGATCCGTCACGGAAAGCGTCAGCCTGATGCGCAGCCGGGGTACTGAACCGGCGCAGTCACGCCTTTGCTTGCGTCCGCCCCCGCGCGTTCGATAGACCGTTAGTACAACTTATGGTGTGGATGGATCGGTCATGAAGGCGCGTGTGACGGTAACGCTCAAGCCGGGTGTCCTGGACCCCCAGGGGGCTGCCATCGCGCACGCGCTGGGCACGCTCGGGTTCGAGGGCGTGCAGGGCGCGCGCCAGGGCAAGGTCATCGACCTGGACCTGGACGAGACCGATCCCGACCGTGCGCGTGCGCAAGCCGAGGCGATGGCGGCAAAGTTGCTTGCCAACCAGGTCATCGAAACCTTTAGCGTGGAAGTAGTGACATGAGAGAGCGTGCCGACCTGATCTTGGAGATACTGCAGGATATCCAAGGCCGTCTCGACAGTATCGAGCACGCTTTAAACTCCCACGGTCGGCAGTTCGTCGCCGTCCGGGCACAGCTGTCGGGATTACAGGCCGACGTCAACAACCTGTTCAACAATTACGAGCGGATGGAAGGCAGGGTGGGAAACATCCAGCACGGCCGCCGCATGATCGACGAGAAGGTCTGAGGGTGCGCGCTGCGGTCGTCGTCTTTCCGGGATCGAACTGCGACCGTGACATGGCCGTCGCCCTTGGCGCGGCATCGGGACAGGCCGCCAGCATGGTCTGGCACAAGGACAGCGCCCTGCCGCCCGGGCTGGATCTGGTCGCGGTACCCGGCGGTTTCTCGTTCGGCGACTATCTGCGGGTAGGCGCCATTGCGGCGCAGTCGCCTATCATGGCCGCCGTCCGAGAGTTCGCCCGCGCGGGCGGTCTGGTGTTGGGCGTTTGCAACGGATGGCAGGTGCTGATCGAGGCCGGGCTCCTGCCAGGTGCGCTGATGCGCAACGCGGGGTTGAGCTTCCTGTGCCGCGACGTGCACCTCGTGTGCCAGGCGGTCTCGGCCTTCACCCACCGCGTCGACCGGCCGATCCGCATCCCGATCGGGCACCACGACGGTTGCTTCGTCGCCGAGCCCGAGGCGTTGGACCGGCTGGAGGACGAGGGGCGCATCGCCTTTCGCTATGCCGCCCCCGACGGCACGCCGGCGGCCGAAGGGGATCGCGCGCTGAACCCGAATGGATCGATGCGCGCTATCGCGGGCGTGTTGTCGGAAAACCGCCGCGTGCTGGGGATGATGCCCCATCCCGAGCGGCTGGCGGATCCAGCCCTGGGCGGGGCGGACGGGCGTCTGGTATTCAAGAGCGTGTTGAGCCAGATGGAGACCGCCTGATGCGCGCCCCCAACACGCGGATTGCCGCTCGGATCGCTGCCCTGACCGCCGCTGTCGCGCTTGCTGCCTGTGCGGACGGCGCGCTGTACGATGTCACCGACATTCCGCCCGGGCCGCCGCCCAACCCGCCGGCGGCCGATCCCCAGATCGTGGTCGAGCTGGACCGCCCGACCGATACCGCCAAGCGGTTCATCGAGGACGTGTCGGCGCGCTGCTGGCTGGACGGCGTGATCCAGGCCGGCGCGATGCTGGTGGACCGCAACAGCGGGCGCATCGTGCTGGTGGGCGAGACCGAGGATCTGCTGGTCGTCGACTTTCTGCCCACAGACCCGCCCGACGCCTATGCCCAGATGCGCCTCTCGGGCCCGGTGCTGACCAACGCGGACAAGACCGCTGCGCTGTTGGAGCATCTGACCCGGGCCGAGCGGACCGGCGAGATCGCCTGCCCGCCGTTGGGCGCCGAAGGCAACGACAGCCCCGTCATCGCCGACGGCTGACGGACAGCAGGCGCTGCCGAGGCCCTCATCTGGGCGCGGGACGCGTTATAATCGCCCGAAAATGGGACAGTTTGCGACCCCGGCCTCCGCAGGGACGGCAGCGCTTCCCTTTGCCCGTCGGCTTCGCTAGGGCCGTTGGCAGGGGGGCGCACACGCCGCACGCGCGGGCGCCAGGCATCGTGAGCGATGGGTGCCGACGGGCCGGGCCGAGCGAGGCCGGACCCACGGACCCAGGCGAGGCTCGGAGACGGCCATGAACGACCGCGACGTGGACGCCACCCTGCCGTCCGAACCGCCCGTCACCCAGGCGCTGGCCGCTGCCCATGGGCTGACGGCGGACGAGTACCAGCGCATCCTCGATCTGATCGGCCGCACGCCCAGCTTCACCGAGCTCGGCATCTTCTCGGCCATGTGGAACGAGCACTGCTCGTACAAATCCTCGAAGCGCTGGCTGCGCACCCTGCCGACCGAGGGGCCCCAGGTGATCCACGGGCCGGGCGAGAACGCGGGCGTCATCGCCATCGGCCCGGACGCCGAGGGCCGTCCGCTGGCCTGCGTCTTCAAGATGGAGAGCCACAACCACCCCTCCTTCATCGAGCCCTACCAGGGGGCGGCGACGGGCGTGGGCGGTATCCTGCGCGACGTCTTTACCATGGGCGCGCGGCCGGTCGCGGCGCTGAACGCGCTGTCCTTCGGCGACCCCGAGCATCCGCGCACCCGGGCGCTGCTGTCCGGCGTGGTGCAGGGCATCGGCGGCTACGGCAACGCGTTCGGCGTGCCGACGGTGGGGGGCGAGCTGCGCTTTCACCCCGCCTACAACGGCAATTGCCTGGTCAACGCCATGGCCGTCGGCCTGGCCCACGCCGATGCGATCTTCCTGTCGGCCGCCTCGGGCATCGGCATGCCGGTCGTGTACCTGGGCGCCAAGACCGGGCGCGACGGGGTGGGCGGCGCCACGATGGCCAGCGCCGAGTTCGGCGAGGATGCCGAGGAAAAGCGCCCCACCGTCCAGGTCGGCGACCCGTTCACCGAAAAGCGCCTGCTGGAGGCCTGTCTCGAGCTCATGGCCTCGGGCGCGGTCATCTCGATCCAGGACATGGGCGCTGCGGGCCTCACCTGCTCGGCCGTCGAGATGGGCGACAAGGGCGGGCTGGGGATCGAGCTGGACCTCGACGCCGTGCCCTGCCGCGAGGACGGCATGAGCGCCTACGAGATGATGCTGTCCGAGAGCCAGGAGCGCATGCTGATGGTCCTGCGGCCGGAGCGCGAGGCCGAGGCCAAGGCGATCTTCGACAAGTGGGACCTGGATTTCGCCATCGTCGGCCGGACCATCGCTGAGGATCGCTTCCTGGTGCGTCACGCCGGCGCGGTCCGGGCCGACCTGCCGCTGGCCGCCCTGTCGGGCACAGCGCCCGAGTACGACCGCCCCTTTATGCCGCCGTTCCCGCCGCCCCCGCTGGGGGATCTGCCGGACATCGACCCCGCCACGGCGCTGGGGCGGCTGATCGCGAGCCCCAACTATGGCTCGCGCCGCTGGGTGTGGGAGCAGTACGACCACATGGTGATGGCCGACACCGTGGTGCGCCCCGGCTCGGACGCCGCGGTGGTGCGCATCCACGGCACCAACCGGGCCCTGGCGCTGACGGCGGACGTGACACCGCGCTACTGCGCCGCCGAGCCCGAGACCGGCGGCATGCAGGCGGTGGCCGAGGCGTACCGCAATCTCTGTGCCACGGGCGCGCGGCCGCTGGCGGTGACGGACAATCTGAACTTCGGCAACCCCGAGAAGGCCGAGATCATGGGCCAGTTCGTGGGCTGCATCCGCGGCATCGGCGCGGCCTGCGCGGCGCTGGACATGCCGGTCGTATCCGGCAACGTCAGCCTCTACAACGAGACCGACGGCAAGGCGATCCTGCCCACCCCCACCATCGGCGCCGTCGGCGTGCTGGACGATCTGGCCGACGTGATCCCGATGGCGCCGGGCGACGGCGACACGCTGGTCCTGCTGGGCCAGACCGAGGGGCTGCTCGGCCAGTCGGCGCTGCTGTGGGAGCTGGAGGGCCGGGCCGAGGGCGATCCGCCGCCCGTGGATCTGGAGGCTGAGCGGCGGGTGGGCGAGCTGGTGCGGGCGCTCAAGGCCGAGGGCATGATCACCGCGGCGCACGATCTCTCGGACGGCGGCCTGGCGCTGGCCGCGGCCGAGATGGCGCTGGCGGCCGGGTTGGGCGTTGCCGTCGAGGCCCATGGCGAGATGCGGCCGCTGGAGTGGTTCTTTGGCGAGGATCAGGGGCGCTACCTGGTCGCCGCCCGCGACGAGGTGCTGACCGCGCTGGTCGCGCGGGTGCTGGACGCGGGCGTGGCGGTGCGTCGTGCGGGACGGGTAGGCGGCAGCGCGATCCGCCTCGGTGCCTTCGAACTGCCGCTGGCGGACGTGGCGGCCGCCCATGCCGACGCGCTGCCCGCCGTCGCGGGCGCCTAGACCGTCCTCCGACCCAGCGGCATCGCGGCTGGTCGCCGCGATCCTCGATGGTGGGTGCCAGGAGGGGGCATCGCGGCGGTGGCCAAGGGGAAGGGGTGGGCTGAGAGAAGCCGCAAGGGCTTCTGTTCGAGCGTGGTGCGGGTGTCGTGCCGCCTCAAGGACAGGCCGCTGCGCGGTCGCCTGGCGGCGATCCTTGACCCGGCCCGCCACCCGCGCATCGCACCCAGAGCGCGAGGTCGGTGGCCGGGCGGTTTGGGGCGACGGCTATGCCGGCCGAGGGCAGGAAAGGCCGGCGCGCGCGTACCGAATCCCGGCGACTGCGCTCGGGATCAGGCGCGTTGGCCGCGGAGGCAGCAGCAGGCGACGCCGGCCAGCGCAAACGCCAGCACCGCGCCCGGCATGGGCAGCGGACCCTGGCTGGCCTCGATCGCCGCCAGCGCATCGGCATCGGCGATCAGGGCCGCCTCGGCCGCGGCGTCGCGGCTCAACAGCACACTCTCGGTGAGGGTGGCCGCACCGGCGCCCAGGCTGGCAACAGGCTCGCCCGCGCCCTGCCACCCTGCGGCAGACACGCGCTGCGGCGTTGCCGTGGCGCTGGCGTCAGGATCGGCACGCTCGCCGACGATGACCGCTGCACTGGCGAGCGCTGGCATCGAAACGGAAAGGGAAAGCGCGACGACGGGTACCAAAGCGGCGCCCAAAAGGCTCCCGACACGCAACACAGACATCACTCACCCCACTCACGCAACACGGTATGACAAACGTCAACGCTCTCCTTTACGTTGAGTAGCATGCTGCGCCGCATCCCCAAAGAAAAACCGCGGGCGCCCCGGATCGGTACGCACTTCCAAAAATCATCAAGCGTTGCAGCGACATACTGTCCCAGAACGAAACATCTGCCGCGAACGGATAAGCTGAGGAATCTCGTATACTTAAGGAATCCGGTCGACGACGGGGGATTCCGGGGCAAAACTCACATCGGACGAACCCGAAGCGAGTGGGGCCGCCAGTCGAGCCCATGGCTGTCGGCGACATGGGCGATGGCGACCGCGCGATTGTGCAGTGCAACGCGATTGGCCGGCCCCTCCAGCGTGGCGAGGACACCCTCGGCCAGCGGGCGGCCCGAGCAGCGCGCACCCTCGAGATTGGCGTTGGCTAGCGCCGCCAGCAGCGGGCCGGCCTGCTGGGGCGCGCCGCCGCCGGGCTCGGACAGCAGGAAGCACTGCTGCAGCCCGGGGTTCGACAGCGTTGCTTCGCCGCCGGGCAGCTTGGCCACCAACGCCAGCGTCGCCGCCGCGCGCACATCGAACGGGGTGGGCGCCAGCGGGCCCAGATCGCCCGTCCAGGTGCCGGCCCGCGCCTCGACGACCCAGTGCTTGGACTGGCCCTGGCGCCCGGCCCGTTCGCCCGCAGCGCGACCCACCTGGGGCGAGACCGCCGCGAAGATCATGGTGATGCGCACCGGCTGCGGCACGCCCGCGGCGTCGGCCAGGGCCGCCACCGCGCCGCGCGTGACCGAGGCGACGAGCGGGCCCACGCCTTCGGCCTCGGGCGCGCGATCCGCGGGCTTCTCCATCAGCACCGCGGCGATCGCCGTCGGCAGCGCGTCCTGCGCCTCGGGGTCGGGCTTGCCGAACGCCCGGGTCGAGCGATAGCGGCCCGTCAGGGTGAGCACGACCAGCGAGGGCCAGGCCTGCAGCACCTCCTCGGCCGCGTCGTTGATGGTGATCGCCTCCCAGACGCCGCGCTGGGGCACGCGGTGGAAGGACCGGAACGCCGCCTCAACCACCGTACCGCTCCAGAAACGCCTCGGCCGGCAGACGGCGGAAATCGTCCAGCGCGCCGCGCAGGCGGCCGTGGTCCCAGTCCCACCAGGCCAGCGCCTGCAGCCGCGCGGCGATGGCGTCGGGAAAGCGGCGCCGCAGGACCCGCGCCGGGTTGCCCGCGACGATGGTGTAGGGCGCCACGTCCTTGGTCACCACCGCTCCCATCGCCACCACGGCGCCGTTGCCCACGTTCACCTCGGGCTTGATCATCGCCATGTGCCCGATCCACACGTCGTGGCCCACCGTCGCCCGACGCGACCGGCGCGTCTCGAAAAAGGCGGCGTCGTCTTCGGCGTCGGGCCAGTAGCTGGCCGAGCGATACAACATATGGTGCTGCGAGGCGCAGTGCATCGGGTGGTCGGTCGCGCCGATGCGCACGAAGCTGGCGATGTTGACGAACTTGCCGATCGTCGCGTTCGCGATGTCGCCGTAGCGGATGACATAGGAGTAGTCGCCGAGCGTGCTGTTCACCATCACCGTGCCGGTCTGCACTTCGGTGTAGCGGCCCAGGTCGGTGTTCACCAGCACGCAGCCGTCCTCGACGACCGGCGTCTCCGAAAGCTTGGTCATCGAGCCTCCCTGGCCCGGGGTGCAACGGCCGGGGGGGTGGCCCGCTGCCTGCGAGGGGCGACAGCGCCGCCGGGTATGGATCGTGGGTACGGCCGCCATGCGGCCGGGGTGTGGCGAACGCCGCGCGCACCATGCGCCGCAGGGTGCCGCCCGCCAAGCCCCCTTGCCGCTGGCCGGGCACGCCGGCGCTGGGTGGCGCGATCAGGCCGCCCAGGCCTTGCCGAGCCGCGGCAGCCCGGCCCGCTTCAGCGCCCGGCGCCCGGCCTCGGCGTCCAGCGCTGGGGTGGCCAGCGCGGCCAGGGCGGCGGCGATCGCCGGCCGCAACGCCGCCTCGGCAGCCGAGAACAGCGCCCACAGCGCGCTGTCCGGGTGCTGCACGGCGATGCCGTAGGCTGCGAGCCGCCGCACCGGAAAATCGCGCAGATTGGCGGTGATCACCACCGCGCCAGCCGCAGCGGCGCCCGCTGCCACATGGGCATCGGCCGGGTCGCGCATCGCGCCCGCCAGCGTCGCCTCCAGGACCGGGTCGGGCGCGACCGCGGCGTTGGGAAAGCGCGCGGCCATCGCCTCGGCGGCCGCGCGCGCTTCGGCCTCGGCCGCCATGCCGCCGGCCCGGGCCGCCGCGATGCGCCACTCGTCCAGGACCCGATCGCTCCAGAACGGTGCCGCCAGGCCGGCCGCCGCCGCGCCGGTCAGCAGCCCGCGGGTGAGCTGCGGGTACAGCACACAGGCATCCAGAAACCAGCGATGCGCCGGCGGCGGGGGTCCGTTTGCCATCGCAGCCGCGCTAGCCGTCCAGCCGGAACAGCAGCGCCTTGAGATAGCCCTGCTCGGGCAGCGCCATGTGCTGCGGGTGGTCGGGCGCAGCACGGCCCGCGCGGACGAGCGACCCCTCGCGCCCGGCGACACGGATGCCGCGGGTACAGGCCTCGCGGAACGCCTCGGC